>CAZHIT010000005.1:25011-25964 GCA_964533125.1 uncultured Candidatus Sumerlaeota bacterium | reverse complement strand
AGCCGGGTAATCGATCTGGCGCTGTATCTGGCCAAACAAGGGGTCTAAAGGTGGGGGAGGGAGCAGGAATGAAGCAGACCGTCAGAGATATCCCGGTGGCCGGCCGGAAGGTGCTGGTCCGGGTTGATTTCAACGTCCCGACCGCCGCTGATGGGAGCATCACCGATGACACCCGCATCCGGGAAGCTTTGCCGACCCTGCGCTATCTGCCCGCGGAGCAGGCGAAGGTGATCGTGGTCTCGCATCTGGGCCGGCCCAAGGGTAAGGTAGTGGAAGGGTTACGCCTAAACCGCGTGGGGGAACGGCGGAGTGAGTTACTGGAAGTCCCGGTCCGGCAGGCCGGGGCCTGCACCGGCCCGGCGGTGGAGGAGATGGTTGCCGGGATGGCCGGCGGCGAGATTTTGTTGCTGGAGAACATCCGGTTTTACCCGGAAGAAGAGGCCAACGACCCGGCCTTCGCCCGGGCTTTGGCCGGACTGGCCGAAGTTTTCGTTAGCGACGCCTTCGGCACCGCCCACCGGGCGCACGCTTCCACCGCCGGGGTGGCGGCTTACCTGCCGGCGGTGGCCGGATTGCTGCTGGAGAAGGAAGTCCGGGCGCTGGGCGGGGCGCTCGCCGCACCGGACCGGCCGTTTGCGGCGATTATCGGCGGGGCGAAGGTTTCGGACAAAATCGCCGTCCTCGAGCACCTGCTGACCAAAGTCGATGTGCTCCTGGTGGGCGGGGGGATGGCCAACACCTTCCTGCGGGCCAAGGGGTACACTTTAGGCGCGTCCAAGGTCGAAGAGGATAAGGTCACTCTGGCCTCCCGGATTCTGCGCCAGGCGGCGGAGCGGGGCGTCCACCTGCTGCTGCCGGTAGACCTGATGGCCGCTCCGGCAATGCGCCCCGACGCCCCGGTGCAGGTAGTGGCCGCCGGCGCGGTGCCGGAGGGGTGGATGGCTTTGGATATC
>CAZHIT010000005.1:5845-25001 GCA_964533125.1 uncultured Candidatus Sumerlaeota bacterium | reverse complement strand
TTCCGCCAGGCGATCCAAACGGCCCGGACGGTGCTGTGGAATGGACCCATGGGCGTCTTTGAAATGGAGGCCTTTGCCGCCGGGACCCGCGCGGTGGCCGAGGCGATGGCGGCGAATGCCGGGACGACGATTATCGGCGGCGGGGACTCGGCGGCAGCGGTGGAGCAGCTGGGGCTGACCGCCAAAATGAGCCACGTCTCCACCGGCGGCGGCGCTTCGCTGGAGTTTTTGGAGGGCAAAGAGCTACCAGGGATCGCGGTTCTCCGGGACCGGTAGAAGCCAAAACGGCGGAGTGGTAAGCTCCCTCCGCCGCCGTTCTGAGACCAAAGAAGCCAGGCAGGAGGGGTGACCATGCGGCGGCCGCTGATAGCGGGAAACTGGAAAATGAACAAGACGATCCCGGAGGCGCTCGGGTTTGCTTCCGGTCTGATTCCGTTGGTTCCAGAGTTTGGAGCGGTTGAAGTGGTCCTCTGCCCGCCGTTTACGGCGCTGGCTGCCCTGGCCGCGGCTCTGGAAAAACACCCGGTAGCTCTGGGGGCGCAGGATGTGGCCTGGGCGCCAATGGGGGCGTATACCGGGGAGGTTTCCCCGGCGCTGCTCCGGGATGCCGGCTGCCGGTATGCCATAATCGGGCATTCCGAGCGGCGGCAGTACTGCGCGGAGACGGACGAGATGGTCAACCGGAAAATTGCCAGCGCTCTCTCCGGGGGACTGATTCCCATCCTCTGTGTGGGCGAGACCCTGGCTGAACGCGAGGCGGGGGATACCAAGGCCGTCATCGGGCGGCAGCTCCGTCTGGCCCTGGCGGATCTGAAAACCGCCGGGGGAGAGGATTTAGTGGTCGCCTACGAACCGCTGTGGGCGATCGGCACCGGCCGGGCGGCGACGGCGGCGATGGCCGGGGAAGTCTGCCGGGAGATCCGGGCGATCTTTGGTGACTTGTTGGGACAGGCTGCGGCGGAAGCGGTGCGGGTACTGTATGGCGGGAGCGTCCGGGGGGATAATATCGGGCAGTTCATGGCCGAAGCGGCGATCGACGGGGCCCTGGTCGGCGGCGCCAGCCTGGACGTGGCCGGTTTTGGGGCGATTATCCGCGCGGCCCGGCAGGAGGGGGCGTGACATGGTGATGCGGCCGGTAGTGCTGATGATTTTAGACGGGATGGGGCTGTGCCCAAACCGGCGCGGCAACGCCGTGGCCATGGCCGGGACGCCGAACCTCGACCGGCTCCGGGGGGAATACCCAGCGACGGTGCTGACCGCCGCCGGGGAAGCGGTCGGGCTGGTGCCGGGGCAGATGGGGGATTCGAACGTCGGGCACCTCAACCTGGGCGCCGGGCGGATCGTCTACCAGGACTTGGCCCGTTTAAGCCAGGCAGTGGCGGACGGGTCCTTTTTCCGGAATGAGGTCCTGACCGGGGCGATCAACACGGCGGCGGTGGCCGGGACGGCGCTGCACTTAATCGGCCTGTTGTCCGACGGGGGAGTGCACAGCCACCTTACCCACCTGTATGCCCTGATCGCGCTAGCGGCCAAAGCCGGAATTAAGCAGGTCTGTATCCACGCCTTTTTAGACGGCCGGGATGTGGGGCCGACCAGCGCCGGGGAGTATATCGACGCCCTGACCGAAAAGCTGGCCGAGATCGGAACCGGAACCATCGCGAGCGTGATGGGGCGGTATTACCCCATGGACCGGGACCAGCGGTGGGACCGGGTGGCAGCCGCCTTCCGGGCTCTGGTACAGGGCGGCGGGAGGCGGGCGGCCTCGGCCCGGCAGGCCCTGGCCGAGGCTTATGCCCGGGGGGAGACGGATGAGTTTGTGGCGCCGACGGTCATCGTTGATGCTGCCGGCGAGCCGTATGGGATGATCCAGCCCCAGGATACGGTAGTCTTCTTTAATTTCCGGGCCGACCGGGCCCGGGAGATCTCGCACGCCCTGGCGGACCGGGTGTTTACCGGTTTTGCCCGGCCGGCGGATTTTACCCCGCGCCAGCTCATAACCCTCACCCAATACGCGGCGGATCTACCGGCGGCGGTGGCCTTCCCTCCCCAGGATTTGCGGAACACCCTGGGCGAGGTGGTCAGCCGGGCCGGAATAGCGCAGCTGCGTATCGCCGAGACAGAAAAATACGCCCATGTGACCTTCTTTTTTAACGGAGGCGTCGAGGCGCCGTTCCCGGGGGAAGAGCGGGTGCTGATCCCCTCCCCGCCGGTGGCGACCTACGATTTGGCGCCGGAGATGAGCGCGCCCCAGGTCTGCGACCGGGTGTGTGCGGAGCTGGCGGCGGGCAAGTACGGATTATATGTGGTGAATTTTGCCAATTTGGATATGGTTGGGCATACCGGCAACCTCCCGGCGGCGATGCGCGCCGTTACGGTGGTGGACGACTGCGTCGGGCGGGTGGCGGCGGCGGTGCTGGCGCAGGGGGGGGCGATGCTGGTGGTGGCGGACCACGGCAATGTCGAGCAAATGGTGGACTATGGGTCGGGCGAACCGTTTACCGCCCATACCGGGAACCAGGTGCAGGGGATGTTAATCGACCCCCGCCGGCGGCAGGCTGTTTTGCGGCCGGGGATCCTGGCGGATGTGGCCCCGACCGTGCTGGAACTGCTGGGTCTGCCTCAGCCGGCGGAGATGACCGGGCGATCCCTGCTGCAGAGGGAAGGATAAGAGGGAGGGAGTAACAATGCGGACGATAACGGATATTTACGGGCGGGAAATCCTGGATTCCCGGGGTAACCCGACGGTGGAAGTGGATGTGACCCTGGCCGACGGCTCCTTTGGCCGGGCGGCCATTCCTTCCGGGGCTTCCACCGGGGCGTACGAAGCGGTGGAATTGCGGGACGGCGACAAACAGCGCTACCTGGGCAAGGGCGTGCTGCAGGCGGTGGAGAACGTCCGGACGGTGCTGGCCGGGGAGATTGTGGGCCTGGAGGCCACCGACCAGATCGGGATCGACCGGCGGCTGGCTGAGATCGACGGGACGGAGAACAAGAGTAAGTACGGCGCGAACGCGCTGCTGGGGGTATCCCTGGCGGTGGCCAAGGCGGCGGCGGCCAGCGTCGGCCTGCCGCTGTACCAGTACATCGGCGGCGTGAACGCCCGCACCCTGCCGGTGCCGATGATGAACATTCTAAACGGCGGGAAGCACGCCGACAACAACGTGGATATTCAGGAGTTTATGGTGATGCCGGTGGGGGCGGCCTCCTTCCGGGAAGGACTGCGGATGGGGGCGGAGGTCTTCCACCACCTAAAATCAGTACTGAAGAAGCGGGGCCTGAACACCGCGGTCGGGGACGAGGGCGGGTTTGCCCCCAACTTAAGCAGTAACGAGCAGGCGCTGGAGGTCATCGTCGAGGGCATATTGGCGGCGGGGTACCGGCCGGGTGAGGATATCTGCCTGGCGCTCGATCCGGCGGCATCCGAGTTCTATAAGGACGGCCGGTATGTGCTGGCCGGGGAGGGACTGAGCAAGTCGGCGGCGGAGATGGTGGACTATTACGCCGCTCTCGCGGCCAAGTACCCGATCATCTCCATCGAAGACGGACTGGCCGAAGACGACTGGGACGGGTGGAAACTCCTCAACCAAACCATCGGCGGCCGGGTCCAGCTGGTGGGGGATGACCTGTTCGTCACCAACACCAAGCGGCTGGGGCGGGGCATAAGCGAGCGGGCCGCCAACTCCATCCTGATCAAGGTCAACCAAATCGGCACTCTGACCGAGGCGCTGGAAGCAATCGAGATGGCGAAGCGGGCCGGTTTTTCGGCGGTGGTTTCGCACCGCTCCGGCGAAACGGAGGACGTGACCATCGCCGATCTCGCCGTCGCGGCCAACACCGGTCAGATTAAAACCGGCGCGCCCTCGCGGACCGACCGGGTGGCGAAGTACAACCGCCTGCTACGCATCGAAGAAGAACTCGCGCCCTGGGGCGTTTATGCCGGGCGGAGCGGATTATAAGCCCGCTTAGGCCGGACGGCGGGACGGCGCGGGGTTAAAAACAAAGCCGTGCCTTGTTATTTGCCTGTCCGTATGCTAAAATATTTCTATTGATTTATTCCCTTGGACAGGAGGTGGAAAATATGCTGCGGACCGTTCTGCTGGCACTGCAACTGCTCGTTTCTCTGGGGTTGATTGCGGTTATTCTGCTTCAGTCTGGCCACAGCGCAGGATTGGGAACGATAGCCGGGGGTGCGGAGTCCTTTTTTGGCAAGAAGAAGGGGATGGACGTCCTGCTCGGCAAACTAACAGCGGGTTTTGCTTTTAGTTTTTTCCTCGTTGCCATAGTTCTGACGGTTGTGAAATAAATCCAGCGGGGCAAGCGTTCACTGGCCGAAACGGTGAGGCGGGATAATCCCGTCTCATCTGATGTCAGGGTTTGGGTTTGCGGAGAATAGGAGGAGAAAGACCAATGGAGAATATGGTTTACTACGCGCCGGCATCCGGCGTCATCGCGCTCCTGTTTGCTTATGTGCTGGCAATGCGGGTCGCCAAGGCGGATCCCGGCAATAAGCGGATGCAGGAAATTGCGGCGGCAATCCACGAAGGAGCCATGGCTTTCTTAAGCCGGGAATACCGGACGCTGCTGTTTTTTGTGATCGGGATGGTCGTCTTTATCGTCGGTTCCAGCATTCTGCTGCCGGCCAGCGGAATGAAGGTGGCGACGGCGATTGCCTTTGTGGCCGGAGCGCTCTGCTCCACTCTGGCCGGGTACATCGGCATGAACGTGGCGACCAAGGCCAATGTCCGCACCGCCAGTGCCGCCCAGCACGGGCAGAACGCCGCTTTGGGCGTGGCGTTTTCCGGCGGCGCGGTCATGGGGATGAGTGTGGTGGGCTTGGGTCTTTTGGGCCTCGGTATCATCTACTACTTCTTTAAGGATCCCGCGGTGGTCAACGGGTTTGGCCTGGGGGCGAGTTCGATCGCGCTGTTCGCCCGGGTGGGCGGCGGGATTTACACCAAGGCGGCCGACGTCGGCGCCGACCTGGTGGGCAAGGTGGAAGCTGGTATTCCGGAAGACGACCCCCGGAACCCAGCGGTTATCGCGGATAACGTCGGCGACAACGTCGGCGACGTGGCCGGGATGGGCGCGGACCTCTTCGAATCCTACGTCGGGTCCATCGTGGCGGCCATCGCCATCGGTGTGGTGAGCTACGGCATCAAGGGCGTCGTCCTGCCAATGGTGTTAGCCGCAGCGGGTGTCCTCGCCACTATCCTTGGTACCTTCTTTGTTCGTACAGACGAGAAATCCAGCCCGGCCAAAGCGCTGATGTACGGGACGTACGCGAGCGGCGGCCTGGTGATTGTAGCGGCCTTCTTCCTTTCCAAAGGCATCATCGGTGATCTGGGGACCTTCTGGGCGACGGTTTCCGGTCTGGTGGCGGGGCTCCTCATCGGCAGCATCACCGGGTACTATACCGCCGGGGACAAGCCGCCGGTGCAGAATATCGCCAACTCGGCCCAGACCGGGGCGGCGACCACCATTATCAGCGGTCTGGCGGTGGGGATGCGGAGCACTGGCTATCCGGTCCTGCTGATCTGCGCTTCGGTCTTCGTCGCTTATAAGTTTGCCGGTTTGTACGGGATTGCCCTCGCCGCGGTCGGGATGCTGTCGACCACGGGGATGACCGTCGCCGTCGACGCCTACGGCCCGGTGGCGGACAACGCCGGCGGGATCGCCGAGATGGCGGAGATGGACCATTCAATCCGGAAAGTCACCGATACCCTGGATTCGGTTGGGAATACCACGGCGGCCATCGGCAAAGGATTTGCCATCAGTTCGGCCGCGTTGACCGCACTTGCGCTGTTCTCGGCTTATTCGACCTCGGTGAACCTGACCGATGCGGGCTTTAGCCTCCTCAACCCGAACGTGATTATCGGCCTGTTTATCGGCGGAATGCTGCCCTTCCTGTTCAGTGCCATGGCCATGGAAGCGGTCGGGCAGGCGGCCTTCCAGATGGTGGAAGAAGTGCGGCGGCAGTTTAGGGAAATTCCCGGCCTCATGGAAGGCAAAGCGCGGCCGGATTACACCCGCTGCGTCTCGATCAGCACCGGCGCGGCCCTGCAGAAGATGGTCGTGCCGGGGATGCTGGCGGTAGTTTCCCCCCTGATCGTCGGGTTCGTGCTGGGCAAGAGCGCGCTCGGTGGCCTGCTCGCGGGTTCGACCGTGACCGGCGTCCTGATGGCGATCATGATGGCCAACGCCGGCGGCGCCTGGGATAACGCCAAGAAGTACATCGAGGGCGGGGCTCTCGGAGGTAAAGGTACGCCCACCCACGCGGCCGCCGTCGTCGGCGACACCGTCGGCGACCCGTTTAAGGACACGGCCGGCCCTTCGCTGAACATCCTGATCAAGCTCATGTCCATCGTGGCCCTGGTGTTTGCTCCCCTGTTCACCCGGATGTAACCTTAGCAGATTTGACCGGCACCGGCGCGGAAGAGCGCCGGTGCCGGTTTGTTTGCCCAGGTAAGTTTACAAGTCTTCCCATTGATGTTATAATTAAAGAAATTAATATGGCCTGACGCTGAATCCGAAGTGGAGCGGGGGAACCAAATATCGGGGTGAATCCGGTGTTGCCGGTAGGGTCACTCTTTCGACCCGAACCCGTCAGCTAACCTCGTAAGCGTGGGAAGGGAATAAAGAAGCAGGCATCCTGACTCCTTGATTTGTTCTATCCATTTTTGGCTGCGAAAGAGTATTCCCGACGGTAAGCCGGGGATACTTTTTTTATCTGCCGGCGTCAGGTCAGGAGAAAGGCAGGGGATGAACAGTGAAACGACGGATCGGTTTGGTGTATAACCAAAATGAGATCGACGGGACGACGGAGTTCGTGGCCAACCCCCACGGCGCGGTGCAAATGGCGGTCACGGTGCAGGCGATTAACGACGCGCTCGCGGCGAACGGCTGGGAAGTCAGCCTGATCCCAGCCGGGTTTGACCTTCTGCAGCGGGTGCGGGCGGCGCAGGTGGAGGTCATCTTCAACGCCAGTACCGGCATAGCCCGGAAGACGGAGCAGGCCAATGTGGTCGCGATGCTGGAACTGCTGGATACCCCCTTCGTGGGTTCGGGGCTGGCTACCCATGTCCTGGGGCTGTATAAGCAGGTGGCGAAGCTGATCTTCCGGCAGGAGGGAATCCCGACGCCGGCGTTTCAGGTCTTCGACACCGCCGATATGAGTTTAGACCCGGAGCTGCGCTTCCCGCTCATCGTCAAGCCCGAGCACGAAGGCTCCAGCATGGGCATCACCCGGGAGAGTATCGTTGACGATGAGCCGGCCTTGCGGCGGGCGGTGGAGCGGGTGCTGGCCGGGCGACAGCATGGGGCCTTGGGTGAGGAGTTCATCGACGGCCGTGAGTTTAATATTGGGGTGTTGGGCAACGAAGACCAGGGGGTTCTGCCGATTACCGAGATCATTTTCCGGGCGGAGGAAGCGGCGCACCGGGGGACCCAGACTTACGACATCAAAGAAAGGGATGCGGTGAACCAGCAATGCCCGGCGGAACTCACGCCGTCCAAGCTGGCCGAACTGCAGGGCTATGCCCGCGCTGCCTACCGGGCCTTTGGCTGCCGGGGCTATGCCCGCCTGGATGTGCGGATGGACGAAGCGGAGATCCCGTACTTTCTGGAAATCAACACCCTGCCGGGGATGCAGCCGGGGTACAGCGATTTCCCCCGGATGGCGGTGATCGGCGGCTACGATTTCGCGAAACTGGTGGGTAAGCTGGTCGACCTGGCGCTGAGCGGGCCGGCCTTGAGTGGTTCGGCCCAGAGTAGTTCGGCTCCCGGCGCGGGGAAGGGTCAGGCGGCGCAATTGTAACCGGTACCGGGGGAAGGCGGCGATCAGACGATGGAGTTAAGCGGCGACATGATGTGTTTTGTCTGCGGTCCGGATAACCCAATCGGGCTAAAGCTCTCTTTCGCCTGGCGGGGGGAGGAGTTCGTGACTGAGTTCGTCCCCGGGCCGGAGCACCAGAGCTTTGTCGGTTTTCTGCATGGGGGGATCATGACCGCCGTCCTCGACGAAGTAATGGGCAAGCTGCTGTTTACCCGGGGCATCGGCGCCATGACCGCCCGGATGGAAGTCCGGTTCCGGCGGCCGGCCCCAATCGGCGCCAAGATCGTTTTTGTCGGCAAGATTCAGTCTGAAAAAGGCCGGCGGGTGGAGATGAGCGCGACCGCAGCTGACGCCGAAGGAGAGCTGTTGGCCTCGGCCGAAGCGGTGTTCATGCGTGTATGAGAACGAAAAGCCGGGGATACTCTAAGAGTGATTTGGGCGTAAAGGAGGGCTGCCGGTGAGTTTGGCATTGCTGGTGGATTTCGGCAGCACTTACACCAAAGCGGTGGCGGTGGATCTGGCGGTGCCGGCGATTTTGGGCCAGGCGTACGGTTTAACGACGGTAGAATCGGACATCACCCTCGGTTTGCACTCGGCTCTGGTGGCGCTGGAGCGGGAGACCGGGCGGCGGCTGGCTGACTTTGAGTATAAACTGGCGTGCAGCAGCGCCGCCGGCGGTTTGCGCATGGTGGCGGTGGGACTGGTACCGGAAATGACCGCCGCCGCCGCCCGGCAGGCCGCGCTGGGCGCCGGGGCAAGGGTGACCAAGGTATACTCCTACGAACTCAGTCCGGCGGACCAGGCCGAACTCGCTTCCCTCCCTTGCGACCTCTTGCTTCTGGCGGGCGGGACGGATGGGGGCGACCGGAAAACCATCCTGCACAACGCCCGGGTACTCGCCGGTACGGACCTGGCAGCGGTGGTCATCGTGGCCGGGAACCGGGCGGTGGCCAAGGAAGCCGCCGCGATCCTGCAGGCGGGGGGCAAGGAAAGCCGGGTGACCGAGAATGTATTGCCGTCCATCCGGCAGCTGCGGATTGAGCCGGCGCGGGAAGCAATCCGGCAGCTGTTTATGGAGAAGATTGTAACCGGGAAAGGGTTTAAGCGGGCGGAAACCTTTCTCGGCGGAATATTGATGCCAACCCCGGCCGCGGTGCTCTCCGGGGCGGAATTAATGGCGGACGGCGTCCCCGGGTCGCCGGGCCTGGGTGACTTGCTGGTGGTGGATATCGGCGGCGCGACGACGGATGTCCACTCGGTTGCATTGGGACAGCCGACCCGCCCGGGGACGATAATCCGGGGTCTGCCGGAGCCCTACGCCAAGCGGACGGTTGAAGGGGACCTGGGCCTGCGGGTGAGCGCGGCTTCGCTCTTCGCGGCGGTTGGGGCCGGACGCCTGGCCGAACTCCTTCCTTCTCCGGTGGATGACATTGAGGCCCGGGTGTCTATGCTCGCGGCGGCGGTCGGATCGGTTCCCCAAAGTGCGGCCGATGCGGACCTGGACCGGGCGATGGCCACGGCCGCGGTGGAACTGGCGGTGGAGCGGCACGCCGGCGTATATGAAATGATGCTGACCCCAGCCGGAACGGTGTACCTGCAAACGGGGAAGGATCTCTCCCGGGTCAGTCGTGTAGTGGGCACCGGCGGCGTCTTCGCCCACCTGGATGGTACCGCCGGCATCATCCGGGCTGCCGTCGCTTCCGCCGCGAAGCCGCACCGGCTGCTGCCCCAGGCTCCGGAGCTGTGGGTGGACCGTTCCTATATTCTGTGGGCGATGGGACTGCTGCGGTCGGTGGCACCGGGGCCGGCGCTGGCTTTGCTGCAGAGATGTTTGGTTCCGGCGGATTGAGGTCGTTTTTTGCGGGAGGGATCAGTTTGGAGCAAAAGCGGGTTGCGGTGTTGGGCGCCGGGAACGGCGGGCAGGCGATGGCTGGGCACCTCTCGGTACTGGGGTGCCGGACAGCGCTGTATAACCGGGATGAGGCTAACCTCGCTCCCATCCGGGAGCGCGGCGGGATTGAGCTGAAAGGAGCCTTGCAGGGGTTTGGCGAACTCGCGGCGGTAACCACCGATATGGCGACCGCGCTTTTCGGGGCGGAACTGGTGATGGTGGTGGTGCCGGCCTTTGCCCACCGCTTCATGGCCGAGACGGCAGCGCCGTTTCTGACCGATGATCAGATCGTGATTTTGCACCCGGGGCGGACCGGCGGCGCCCTGGAGTTTCGCAACACCCTGCGGGCCGCAGGAGCCAAAGGACGGCCGGTGGTGAGCGAAGCCCAGACCCTGCTCTACGCCTGCCGGGCGGAGGCGGGGGCCAAGGTCAGCGTAAAAAGCGTCAAGCGGGTGGTGGAGTTGGCCGCCTTGCCGGCGGCGGACAATGCGCGGGTCTTTTCGGCCCTCCAGTCGGTCTTACCGGCCTTCGTCCCGGCCGAGAACGTCCTCGCGACGGGCTTGGCCAACATCGGCGCGGTCTTTCATCCCACCGCCTTTCTTCTCAATGCGGGCGCGGTGGAATCGGGGGAGGAGTTCAAATTCTACACCGAAGGGATGACCCCGGCGATCGTCGATTTAATCGGCGCCATTGATGCCGAGCGCATGGCGGTGGCCGCCGCCTACGGGGTGAAGACCCTGTCGGCCCGGGACTGGCTGCGCCGTTCTTACCAGGTGGAAGGACATACTCTGCACGAGTTAATCCGACGCAACCAGGCTTACCGGGGCATCAGCGCCCCGCAGACCCTGCACCACCGGTATGTGTTTGAAGATATCCCCACCGGTCTGGTGCCCTTCGTCTCCCTGGGCGAAGCGGCGGGTTTAAAACTGCCGGCCGCCCGGGCGGTGATCGACCTGGCCGGGGCTTTGTACCGGCAGGATTTTTGGGCGGAGGGGCGAACCGTGGACCGGCTGGGGTTAGGGGGATTGACGCCGGCAGCCATCCGGCGACTGGTAAATGAAGGGGGGAAACAGGAATGGGATTGATCCTGGGCGGAGCACTGGGCGAGTGCGTACATGTGGCGGGCGTGCTGAACTTTTTGCGCCTGGCGGAGGCGCAAGGTTACCGGACGGAATTTTTGGGCGCGGCGGTACCGGTGGAAGAATTTATCGGGGCCATCCAGGAGACCGACCCGGAAATCGTGGCGGTGAGTTACCGCCTGACCCCGGAGACCGGGGCGGCCCTGCTGGCGGAGTTCAAATCCGCCCTGGTGGAAGCCGGCCTCACCCACAAGCGGTTTTGTTTTGGCGGCACCCCGCCGGTGGCGGCGATGGCCCGCAAGTTAGGTTTATTCGAAGCGGCGTTTTCCGGGGAGGAGCCGCTGGAGAATGTAATCGCCTACTTAAAAGGCCAGGATGTGGAGCACCGCACGGCGGCGGATTACCCGACTGAGTTGGTGGAACGCATCGCCGGCAAGTCGCCCTTCCCGGTCATCCGGCACCATTTTGGCCTGCCGGCGGACAGCATCGAGCCGACGGTGACGGGGATCCGGCAGATCGCGGCGGCGGAGGTCCTGGATGTGATTTCGCTTGGTCCGGACCAGGACGCCCAGGAGAACTTTTTTCACCCGGAGCGCTGTGACCCGTCCCGCCGGGGGGCCGGGGGCGTGCCGGTGCGGACAGAGGATGATTTCCGCGCCCTGTACGCCGCCACCCGGCGCGGCAACTATCCCTTGCTGCGCTCGTACAGCGGCACTAACGACCTGCTCCGCTACGCGCAGATGCTGCGGGAAACAATCAATAACGCCTGGTGCGCCACCTCCACCTTTTGGTTCAACGTCCTCGACCGGCGCGGCCCCATCCCGCTCACGGAATCGATCGCCGAGCATTTTCGGCTGATGGCCTGGCACGGCGAGCGGGGAATCCCGGTGGAGGGGAACGAGTCGCACCACTGGGAGCTGCGGGATGCCCATGACGCTGTGGCCGTGGCCACCTCTTATATCAGCGCCTACGCCGCCAAACAAATGGGGGTGCTGGACTATATCTCACCCTATATGTTTAATACCCCGCCCCAACTATCCGATAAAATGGATCTGGCCAAAATGCTCGCCAAAGCGGAGCTGACCGAATCGCTACAGGACGAGCATTTCCGGGTCTACCGGCAGACCCGGACCGGGCTACTGAGTTACCCGGTGGACCCGGACTACGCCAAGGGCCAACTGGCAGCTTCGGTTTACCTCCAGATGGCCATGCAGCCCCAGATCATCCATGTGGTGGCGAGCTGCGAAGCCGACCACGCCGCGAAGGTCGAAGATGTGGTGGAAAGCTGCAAAATCGCCCGCAAGGTGATCCAGAACTGCCTGTACGGGATGCCAGATCTAACCGCCGACCCGTCCATCCAGGCCAGGAAGCTGGTGCTGATGGCCGAAGCGAAGGAACTGCTGGGGGCGATCCGGAAAATGGGCGCCCGGACGGCGGATCCATTAGTCGACCCAGCGACGCTCGCCCGGGCGGTGACCTTGGGCCTCCTGGATGCGCCGCAGCTCAAGGGCAACCCCCACGCCTGCGGGCAGGTGGTCACCCGCATCATCGACGGTGCGAACTTTGCCGTGGATCCGGATACCGGTCGGGTGTTGACCGAGGCCGAGCGGATTGCGTCGTTCGCCTCCCCCGGAAAAATCGCCCGGTAAGGCAGGAAAAGACCGGCCGGGAGCGAATTATCCCGTGTTTGGGCAGAACACAGGGGAGGTTAAGCGATAATGGAACGCAGCGAAGCTTTGCAGCTGGTCCGGCAGCACGTCAAATCCAAAAACCTGGTCAACCATATGCTGGCGGCGGAGGCCGTCATGGCTCTCCTCGCCGGCCGGTTAGGGCAGGACCGGGAGCAGTGGGCCCTGGCCGGACTGCTGCACGATATCGACATCGAAGCCACCAAGGCCACACCGGAGCAGCACAGCCTGGCCGGGGCCGAAATGCTGGCCGGGATGGGGGTGGAGCCGGCGGTGGTGCAGGCGATAAAGGTGCACAACGGGGCGCACGGCATCCCGCGGCAAACGCTGATTGAGCAGGCCTTGTATGCGGTCGACCCGCTGACCGGGCTGATTGTCGCGGCGGCGCTCATCCACCCGGCGAAGAAACTAGCGGCCATCGACGAGGCCTTTGTGGTCAACCGGTACCACGAGAAGCATTTCGCCAAAGGGGCGAACCGGGAGGCCATCGCCGCTTGCCAAGAGTTCGGTCTGACTCTGGAGGAATTTGCCCAGGCCGGGGTGGAAGCGATGCAGGGGATAGCGGGGGAGATCGGGCTGTAGGACAGGGGAATCCGTTCTCGGAGTGTAGACAAAAACGACTTGCAGGCGCAGCGGCTTGGAGGTCGTTTGACTTTCTGCGGGCGGTGCTGCCGCATCGTTTGGTCATCGCTGGCGGGGGTAGATCGCGCATGATGGGGCATGGATACTGCACCGTTTTTTTCCAGCTTATTGACTTTTCCCCGCAGATTGTATATAATTAACTGGCCTGATCGTGTGACTTGCTTGTTGCCCTCCTTGTTGCGACGGCTCAGCCGGATTGTTGCAGCAGGCGAGGGTGAATTTATCCGAGGTGCAAAAGCATGGAAAAACAAAAAATCGCGACCGAGAACCGCAAAGCGCGCCACGACTATTTCATCGAGGAAACCTGTGAAGCCGGGATTGCGCTTACGGGCACCGAAGTCAAGTCGCTGCGCCTCGGGAAAGCAAATCTGCGGGACGCGCACGCCCGGGTGGAACAGGGGGAACTCCTCCTGGTAAACGCCCACATCAGTCCGTACGATCAGGGCAACCGGTTCAATCACGACCCGCTGCGCACGCGCAAACTGTTGCTGCACCGGGCGGAGATCATCCGCCTGCAGAGCAAGGTGAAGGAAAAGGGGCTGACCCTGATTCCGCTGAAGATTTACTTCACCGAGCGCGGACTGGCCAAGGTCGAGATTGGCTTGGCCAGAGGCAAAAAGCTCTACGACAAGCGCGAGGATATCGCCGAGCGCGACGCCAAACGGGAAATGGACCGGGCAACCAAAGAACGCTGGCAGTAAATTTTGGGGGCGACAAGTTTCGACGGGGGTTGTGGGGGCAGGAGCAGCAAGCCGAGATTCCACCTGCTCGTTAAACGGTGGGCAAACCTAAACGCAAACAACGAATACGCTTTAGCAGCCTAAGGGCTGCCTAACGTCCGGCTGACCCGAGCCTGTAGGGACAACCCGGGCGTCAACAAATCAGGCTACTGGCGGAAGACTGCCTGGTAAACCGCCGGGAAACTTAACCGGGCTGGCGCCGAACGGATCCTGCCTCTGGGAGCCGGGAGGGGCGAGACCTCAAAGCAGAGGATAAGCCTGTAGAAGCTCTTGTTCATGCGCTTTCGGACGCGGGTGCAAATCCCGCCGCCTCCACCAAATTTTTCGGAAGAAGTCGATGGCAACCCCAATCGGCTTCTTTTGTTTTATCCGGCAGGAGATTAGCCGGGCAAAGGCATATAAGCATAATCAGATGCGTTTTGGGTGCAAACCTGAAGCCGGAAGTTTTACATTACTCATTGACTTTGACGTCGCGTCATCCGGTATATTTTGATTTGAGAGGAGGTGAGGGCATGGGATTGCCGACTATCGGCCAGATCGCCAGGACATTCAACATTTCCACCCGGACGCTGCGGTATTATGAGCAAATCGGGTTGATCCAGCCAACTAAGAAAGATGACTGCGCCTATCGGGTGTATGACCAGAACACGATCATCCGGATGCAGCAGATTATTGTTCTCCGCAAACTCCGGATACCTCTGAAACAGATTTCCACAATTCTACGTAGGAAAGATACTGCGGCAGCGATCAGGACGTTCAGGGAGAATCTGGCCGAAATCGAGGACGAAATCAATGCTCTGGCGATGATAAAGAGGGTCATTCAATTACTGTTGGAACGGCTGCAATTGCAAAGCGACGTTCTGCGGCTGCTGGACGATGAACGGCTGTTGGAAGTAGTCAATTCCCTGACCGCCCCGAAAATCAAGTTCAAGGAGGATAAGACGATGGAAGACTTGAGTAAGGCCAGCGAAAAGCTGAACCGGCTGACGGATAAGGATGTGCGGATTGTGTATCTGCCGCCCGCCACG
Source organism: uncultured Candidatus Sumerlaeota bacterium (assembly GCA_964533125.1). Taxonomy (GTDB): domain Bacteria; phylum Bacillota; class SLNR01; order SLNR01; family JBMNPB01; genus CAZHIT01. Next base: position 10,102 of record CAZHIT010000005.1, on the reverse strand, counting down.
GTGGCAGCGTATCAGTGCGAGGGGGAAGAACCGGAACGGCAGGCTGCCAAAGTGATCGACCGGTTTGTCTTGAGTCACAACCTGACGGAGATCAAACCGGATTTGCGGCATTACGGCTTCAACGCCCCTAACCCCAAGGATGAAACCGGTTGGCACGGGTACGAGATGTGGGTGACCATTCCGGCAGATCTGCCGGTTCCCGCTCCTCTGGTCAGGAAGAATTTCGCTGGCGGTATGTACGCCGCGCATATGATTCCCATGGGGGCATTTGAGGAATGGGCCTGGCTGTCTGACTGGCTCGGTCGGAGTGATCGCTATGAGGACAACGGGAGCGGCAACCCGGACAATATGTACGGCTGTCTGGAGGAGACGCTGAACTATGTTAATAGGGTTGGCATGAATGACGCCGAGGGCGAGAAAGACCTCCAGCTGGATTTGCTCATGCCGGTAAAGGAAAAAGCAAATATGAGTGAATGAGGCAACATCGGAGAATGTACCTGCCGGATAAGCATATTTGACGGTTTCCTATTGCAGGCCAACCAGACAAACACAGGTAACTCCGTTGCTTTAATAATCCTATCCGCACCGATGAGGGGGGATGAAGGTGGAAATAGCCGATAATATCCTCAGGCATTATCTGAGAAACGTCCTGTTTATCAACGGCAACGCCTACGCCGGCAAGTCCACGGCCTGCGCGTTGCTGGCGAAAGAGTTCGGCCTGGTGCACTGCGGCGAAAACTACGGGATAAACATTTTTACCGCGCTTGCCACGCCAGAGAAACAGCCGAACATGTGCTACTTCCGCAACGTTCGCACCAATAACGATTGGCAGGCGTTTTTAAACCGCACCCCGGAGGAATACGCCGCCTGGATCGACGGGAGTTCGCGGGAGATCGGCGAGTTCGAAGTGACGCATCTGCTATGGTTGGCGGCAAAACAGAAAGTGATCGTCGACACGAATATCCCCGTTTCCCGGCTTAAACAGATTGCGTCTTACCACCAGGTGGCGGTGATGCTGGCCCCGCCGGCGATGGCGGTGGAGCGGTTCTTTGCCCGGGATGATGCGGATAAGCAGTTCCTGCTGGGAGAAATCGAAAAGGCCTCAGACCCGGAGAAGACCAGGCAAAACTTCCGGGCCTGTCTCGCCAGAGCGAACAGCCAGGAACGCTTTGACGCGCTTCGCACCAGCGGCTTTTATACCCTGATCCGCAGCGATGATGGCCGCGACACCCGGGCGGAAACGGTGGCGGCGCTGGCCAGGCATTTCGGGCTGAGCCAAGATCAGGGATAGTGGATCAGCGCCGAACCAGAATCCCCGCCATTGAAACCACAAAGCAACCGAAGGGAAGGCCGCTATCGGCTCATCCGTCGGTTGCTTTTCCATTCCACAGCCGATTCAGTTAGCTGATGGGGGTTTCTTATCGCCGTACGCGGGGGTGGAAATAGCTGTGGCTCTTCTGCCAGGCGGTGGCGGTGCGGCGCACCGGCGGGGCTTGGGCGACTATTTCGTTCCCCGCCAGATGGAAAGGCTGCTCCCGGGTGACCGGGATGCTTTTGCGGATCAGCTTCTCGATGTCCTGCAGGAGTTTCACTTCCTCTTCATCGCAGAAGGAGATCGCCTGACCCGTCAGACCGGCGCGGCCGGTGCGGCCAATGCGGTGCACGTAGGTCTCCGGGACTTCGGGCAGGTCGTAGTTGATGACGTGGGACAGCTCGTCGATATCGAGCCCCCGGGCGGCGATATCGGTAGCGACCAGCACCCGGGTGCGTTTGGTCTTGAAATTGTGCAGGGCGGCCTCCCGGGCGTTTTGGGATTTGTTGCCGTGGATGGCGTCGGCCGGGATGCCGGACTGGATGAGGTGCTTGGTGATTTTGTTGGCGCCGTGCTTGGTGCGGGAAAAAATCAGGGCGGAGGCGATGCTCTTGTCCTGGAGCAGAAAGACCAGGAGGTGTTTTTTGTCGCTCTTGCTGACATGGTAGACGGTTTGTTCGATGGCGTCCACGGTAGAAGCCACCGGGGTGACGGCCACCCGGACCGGGTCGTGCATGATCGAATCGATGAGGTCGGTGATTTCCATGGGCATGGTGGCCGAAAAGAGCATGGTTTGCCGCTGCCGGGGCAGACGGGCGATGATGCGCTGGACATCCTGGATAAAGCCCATGTCGAGCATCCGGTCGGCTTCGTCCAGGACGAAGTACTCGATCGTCTGGAGGTCAACGAATCCCTGCTGCATCAGATCCAAAAGCCGGCCGGGGGTGGCGACCAGGATGTCGATCCCGGCGGTGAGCGCGTCGGTCTGGCTTTTTTGGGAGACCCCGCCAAAAATAACCGTATTGCGCAGGCGCAGGTTCCGCCCGTAGGCATCGAAACTGTCGCCGATTTGGCTCGCCAGTTCCCGGGTCGGGGTGAGGATGAGGGCTTTGACCGTCCGCTTCGTCTTCACTTCGGTGGGGGTGCGGGAAATCCGCTGCAGCAGCGGAATCGCAAAGGCGGCGGTTTTGCCCGTGCCGGTTTGGGCGCAGCCGATGAGGTCTTTCCCGGCCAAAAGCGGCGGGATGGCCTGCTCCTGGATCGGGGTGGGTTCGGAGTAGCCCTCCTGCTTAAGGGCGCGCAAAATGGGGGTGATGATGTTTAGCTGTTCAAAGGTCATTGATCTGCATTTCTCCCTTGGCGCTGGGCGGACCGTCCGATACTTGTGGCCGACCGGAGGTAAGTCCCAGGCGATTATCGGTGACGAAAATTAAGTTTCTCACACTAAACACTAATGCTATACTTTTTTCGCTGGTTTGTCAACATCTGGATGGTTGGGGGCGGCAGGATATGGCAGTGGGGCAGGGCAGGAGGGAAGACCGGCTCAGTTGGGGGGGGCGGCTAGAGCGTGGGGTGGCGGTCAGAGCGTGGGACGGCGGTCGGAGCGCAGAGCGGCGGTCGAGGCATGGGGAGGAAGTCAGAGCAGGGTTGGGCTTGAGGTTTTTTTCCGCTGCGGGAGGGTTAAGGCCCCGGACGGAGAATAATAGACCAGATAAACCGTAAAAAACAAGCAACTGGGGGTAGGAAAATGGCAGAACGGGTGAAGCAGTGGATCGAGAACCACGAGGCGAAACTGATCGAACTGAGCGACGGGGTCTGGCACGCGGCGGAGATTGCCTTAAAGGAGCACAAGTCGGCGGCGATTCTGGTGCAGGCCCTGCAGGAAGCGGGGTTTGCGGTCGAGACCGGGGTGGCGGAGATGCCGACGGCCTTTGTGGCCAGTTACGGCAGCGGCAAACCGGTCATCGGCATCTTAGGTGAGTACGACGCCCTGCCGGGCCTGAGCCAGCAAGTGGACCCGGCCAAGAACCCGGTGCAGGCTGGCGCTCCCGGGCACGGCTGCGGCCACAACTTGCTGGGAGTGGCGGGCATTGGCGCCGCGATTGCGGTGAAGGAAGCCATCGCCGCCGGGGAAGTGAGCGGCACGATCCGGTATTACGGCTGCCCGGCGGAAGAAACCCTGACCGGGAAGGTGTTCATGGTGAAAGCCGGGCTGTTTGACGACGTGGATGTAGCCTTAACCTGGCACCCGGGGTCCTACAACTCGCAGTGGGTCGGCAGCGACCAGGCGATGAACTCGGCCAAGTTCCGCTTCTACGGGCGGACCGCGCACGCGGCCGGCGACCCCTGGAACGGCCGGAGCGCGCTCGATGCGGTGGAGCTGATGAACATCGGCGCCAACTATCTGCGGGAACACATTATCCAGGAAGGCCGGGTGCACTACTGCATCACCAACGGCGGCCTGGCCCCGAATATCGTCCCGGCGGAAGCGGAAGTCTGGTACTATGTACGGGCGCCGCGCCGCTTCCAGGTGGAAGACATTTATGCCCGCCTGCTGAAGATCGCCGAAGGGGCGGCGCTGATGACCGAGACCCGCTTCGAGGTGGAGTTCCTGACCGGCTGCTACAATACCCTCGAGAACGGGGTGCTGGGCGAGGTGCTGTACCAGAAGATGGTGGAGACGGGCGCGCCGAAGTTTGACGCCGCCGATATCGCCTTTGCCGCCGCCATCACCGAGTCTTTCCCCCCGAAACAGCGGGAAGCGGCCCTGAGCAAACTGGATCCGCTCTACGCCGAACAGCTGAAGGATAAATACATCTGCGACATTGTCATCCCGCCGCGCGGCAAGGGTCAGGTTTCGGGCGGGTCCACCGATGTGGCGGATGTGAGCTGGGTCGTCCCCACCGCGCAGTTTACTACCGCCTGCGACGCGCTAGGGACTGCCG
>CAZHIT010000005.1:0-5835 GCA_964533125.1 uncultured Candidatus Sumerlaeota bacterium | reverse complement strand
GTACGCGGCGACATCCGGCATGGGCATTGGGCACAAGGGCATGATGCTCGCGGCAAAGGTGCTCGGGCTGACCGCGATGGAACTCTTTAACAAACCGGAACTGATTGAAAAAGCCAAAGCGGAGTTTAAGCAGAAAACCGCCGCCGAACCCTACAAGTCCCCGCTCCCCGAAGGACAAAAACCGGTAATCACCGGGAAATAGTACGCAAGCTGCGGGCGGGTCTGGTTGAAGCGAAGAACCAGACCCGCCTGCTGCAAAAATGTGCTTTGTCCGATAAGCCGCAGCAGTTAGGGTCATAATAAGGGAGACCGGGCGCTGGCGGCGGCGCGTCCAAACCAATCGGCGCGGGGTCGCCAGGTTAGCGGCGGCAAAGGAGGTGACTGGGCGTTGCTGGGGAATTTCCTGTTCATTTTTTTTGCCCGGCTGGTGGACGTGAGCCTGATGACCATGCGGACCCTGCTGGTGGTGCGGGGGAAGCGGCATTTAGCGGCCCTGCTCGGGTTTATCGAGGTGACGATTTATATCGTAGCCTTGGGGCAGGTCTTTCGCAATCTAAACGATTGGACGAGCATCCTGGCCTACTCTTCCGGCTTTGCCGCCGGCAATTACCTCGGCAGTTATATCGAAGAGAAGATGGCGATGGGTTTTCTCAACCTCCAGGTGATTTCCAAGGATTATGCCAGCAACCTGGTGGATAGCCTGCGCAGCCACGGTTACGGGGTAACGGTGGTGGAAGGGCGGGGCCGGGTGGGGACGCGGCAGATATTGTATATCGCGGTGAAGCGCCGGGATCAGGCTCAGGTGATGGGGCTGATCGATGCGGCCGACCCGGACGCGTTTATTACTATTTTGGATGCGCGTACCGTCCGGGGCGGATTCCTGGCCGGTCGGCGGGAACGCTAAGCGGGGTTAGGGTGCGGCAGGAACGCGTTTGGTCTGGGAAAAATCAGACCGCCGGCCAGGTCAGGCGGGAGCAGGGGGGGATAGAATGCGACTGCATATTTTGGGGACCAGCGGCGCCTTTCCCCGGGCGGGGGACGCCTGCCCCGGGTATTTGCTGGAGGCCGGCGATGAGCGGATATTGCTGGACTGCGGGCCGGGGGTTCTCGGACGCCTGCCACAGTTCTGTCGTTTTCTGGACCTGACCGCCATTATCATCTCTCATTTTCATTTGGACCATTATCTGGACCTGTACCCCCTGCGCTATGCTCTGCAGTACACCATCCGGCGGGAGGGACCGGCGGTGCGGGTGCCGCTGTATGCCCCGGCCGGCGTGGGGGAGGTCCTGAACCGGCTGTACCCCGGCCCGGAGGAACGGGAGAAAATGTCCTCGGTCTACGAGTACCGGGAGGTCAGCCCCGGTCAAACATACCGGATTGGCGGCCTGAACTGCGAATTTTTCCCGACCGTTCACCCGCAGCCGGCCTATGCGGTACGGGTCAGCGGGTCCAAGACATTCGTATACTCCGGGGATACGGCGCTATCGGCGGAGGTGGCCCGGGCGGCCGCCGGGGCTGACCTTTTCCTCTGTGAGGCGACCCTGCAGGAAGAGTGGCGCGACCGAACCAAGGCCGGGCACCTGACCGCAGCGCAAGCCGGGCAGCTAGGGCGGGACGCTGGGGTGAAGCAGTTGGTGCTGACCCATATCTGGCCGGAGTACAACCGGGTGGTGACCCAGGCGGAAGCCGAGGCAACCTTCGGACTGGGAGTGAAACTGGCCGAACCGGGGAAAACCTATGATATTTAGCGAGGCAGGGCAGGAGGGGATACTTGATGCGGGAGATCCCGGTTAGCCAGATCAGCGAAACGGTAGCCGACCTCTGTGTGACGGCCAACCAGTACCTGCCGCCGGATGTGCTCTCAGCCCTGACGGCGGCGGCCGGGCAGGAGACTTCCTCCCGGGGTCGGGAAATCCTGGAGCTGCTGGTGGAGAATACCCGGATCGCGGCGTCGGAAGAACTGCCGATTTGCCAGGATACCGGCATGGCGGTGGTCTTCGTGGAGTTGGGGCAGGAGGTCCATATCATTGGCGGCAGCCTGACTGAGGCGATTAACGCCGGGGTGCGCGAAGGTTATCGGCGCGGGTACCTGCGGAACTCGGTCGTCAGTGATCCGCTGGAGCGGAAGAATACGAGAGACAATACCCCGGCGGTGATCCATCTTGACCTGGTACCGGGGGATGCGCTGCGGATCACAGTGCTCCCGAAAGGATTTGGGAGCGAGAATATGAGCCGCCTGACGATGCTGAAACCGTCGGACGGCATCGAGGGCGTGAAGCAGTTCGTGGTGGAGGCGGTGCGGTTGGCCGGCGGCAATCCCTGTCCCCCGATCATCGTGGGGGTGGGCATCGGCGGCACGATGGAGAAGGCGGCCATCCTGGCGAAGACTGCGCTGCTCCGGCCGCTGCCGCAACCGCACCCGAAAGAAAGCATCCGGGCGCTGGAGGCCGAACTGCTGGCGGCGATCAATGGCACCGGGGTCGGGCCGCAGGGCCTGGGGGGGGTGGTGACGGCGCTCGGGGTCAAAGTCGAAATTTACCCTACCCACATCGCCGGTTTGCCGGTGGCGGTTAACCTCAGTTGCCACGCTTCCCGGCACGCCGCCGCGGTGATATAAGCAGGAAGGAGTTGAGGCGGGTGCCGCGAATCAGTCTTACCACCCCGCTGACGGCAGAACAGATCCAAACCCTGCGGGCGGGGGACAGCGTTAGTCTCAATGGAGTTCTGTACACCGCCCGGGATGCGGCGCACGCCCGTTTGATTCAGGCGCTGCGGGCGGGGGAGGAGCTGCCCTTTCCTTTGGCGGGAGCGGTGATTTATTACACCGGACCCTGCCCGGCGAAACCGGGCCGGTGGATTGGGTCAGCCGGCCCCACGACCAGCGGTCGGATGGATGCCTATACCCCGTTGCTGCTGGAGCACGGCTTAAAAGGGATGGTGGGCAAAGGGCAACGGTCGGCGGCGGTGGTGGACGAAATCCGGCGGCAGGGCGCGGTATACTTCGCGACCATCGGCGGGGCGGGCGCTCTGCTCGCGCAGCGGGTTAAAGCAGCGCGGCTGATCGCCTATCCTGACCTGGGGCCGGAGGGGATTTACGAACTGGTGGTAGCGGACTTCCCGGCCTTTGTGGCGGTGGACGCCAAGGGGAACGATTTGTACGCTCAGAATGGAGGAGTTATGGATGGTACGCAGTGACGGGCGGCAAGCGGACGAACTGCGCCCGGTGAAGATTACCCGGGATTATCTGGCTTTTGCGGAAGGGTCGGTCCTGATTGAAATCGGGAACACCAAGGTCCTCTGCGCGGCCTCGGTGGAAGAAAAGGTACCGCCCTTTCTGAAAGGGAAAGGCCAGGGTTGGATCACGGCGGAGTACTCTTTGCTGCCGCGCTCCACCCAAACCCGGACGGTGCGGGAAAGCGCCCGGGGTAAAATCGGCGGCCGGACCCACGAAATCCAGCGCCTGATTGGCCGGGCCCTGCGCTCGGTCGTGGATCTAAAAGCCATGGGCGAGAGAACCATCTGGCTGGATTGTGATGTCATCCAGGCGGACGGCGGCACCCGCACCGCCTCGGTTACCGGCGCCTATATCGCTCTCACCGATGCCTTAAGCCGACTGCACAAGGCGGGGTCGCTGCCGCGGCTGCCTCTGACTGATTTTTTGGCGGCGACCAGTGTCGGGATTGTGGACGGCGAGCCGGTTCTGGATCTGGCCTACGAAGAGGATTCCAAAGCCAGGGTGGATATGAATGTGGTCATGACCGGCCGGGGTAAGTTTGTGGAGGTGCAGGGCACCGGCGAGGACGCGCCGTTTAGCCGGAATGAGCTGGATAAAATGCTGGCCCTCGCGGCCGGGGGGATAACCGAACTGATTGGCCACCAGAAGGCGTCACTCGGGGCCATCACTCGGGACATTGGGGGAAAAGCAGCGCATGGAAAACATACCGTTAGTCCTGGCGACGAAGAATAAGGGCAAGGTCCGGGAAATGGCGGCCTTACTCGCCGGTCTGCCGTTTACCCTGTTGTCTCTGGCCGATTTCCCCGGTGCTCCGTCGGTGCAGGAGGACGGGGATACTTTCGCGGCGAACGCCCGCCTCAAAGCCGAGGCGGCCGCCGCCTATACCGGGCAGATCGCGCTCGCGGATGATTCAGGTCTCGCCGTCGACTCGTTAGGGGGCCGGCCGGGGGTGTACTCGGCTCGGTTTGCCGGCGAAGACGCCACGGACGCAGCAAACAACCTAAAGCTCCTGCAGCTGCTGGCGGCTGTGCCGGCGGCGGAACGCACCGGCCGCTTTCACTGCGCCATCGCCATTGCCCTGCCTTCGGGGGAGACCTTTGGCACCGAGGGCGTCTGCGAAGGGCTGATTGGCTTTACGGAGCGGGGAACGGGGGGCTTTGGCTACGACCCACTGTTCATCGTGCCGGAATATGGGCTGACCTTTGCCGAAATCGACCTGGCCACCAAAAACCGGATCAGCCACCGGGCCAAGGCGCTGGAGCAGGCTAAGTCGCTCCTTTCGGACCTGGCCCGGAACCGGTAGACGGGAGGGGCAGGGATGCGGATTGGCGTGATGAGCGATACGCACGGGGAGGCGGCGGCCGCGCAGCGGATTTTACCGCAGCTGGGCGAGATTGGGCTACTGCTGCACGCCGGCGACCACTACACCGATGCCCAGTCGATTGGGCAGGGGCAAAAGTTTCCGGTGCAGGCGGTGCGGGGCAACTGCGATTATTTTACCGAGGGACCGGGACAGCTGCTGCTGGAGTGCGCGGGCAAAAAACTGCTGCTGCTGCACGGGCACCAGTTCAATGTGAAGCGGGGCTATGCGGGGATCATTGCCTACGCCAAAACGGTGAAGCCGGACCTGGTCGTCTTCGGGCACACCCATATCCCCGCGGTCTTTAACGCGGAAGGGATGGTGTTCGTCAACCCGGGCAGTCTGTTTTTCCCCCGGGGTTTGGCTTCGCCGTCCTACGGCATCATTGAAATTACCAATAACCAGGTTTTGCCTTCGCTGTATACAGTGTCGCGCGGACGACGCCCGATTCTCACTGATGAAGATTGATTCCCCTATCGGCGCGGAGGACGAAGCGCTGGGGTTCCGATTTCCGCGTCGCTTTGCTCCCCGCAATGACTTCATCCAAGCTCTGTACTGCTAAATCGGCAGATCGGATTATTGGGCGTCGGCGGATCAGACGCCGGGAAAATGCAGTCCGGTTGGTCGGCGCGAATTGACAGGCACCCGCTGGCTGTGCGATAATATTTATGCTGAAGAGTTCAAGCCAGTAAAAAGCAAAAATCGCGCTGTCGCCCGCCGGAAAACAGCCGCGCGCCGTTTTTTGGGTTTGACAATCAGCCGCAATTACGATACAATATTATTTGCGTCGGCAGACGGGGCGTAGCGCAGTTTGGTAGCGCACTTGGCTTGGGACCAAGGGGTCGGGGGTTCGAATCCCTCCGCTCCGACCACGGGATTAACCGGAATAAATTGGTATAGCCGAACCGTTTCCGGTTAAGATAAGAAAAGGTTTTGCCTGCGGGTGTAGCTCAATGGTAGAGTGGGAGCCTTCCAAGCTTCATACGAGGGTTCGATTCCCTTCACCCGCTCCAAGCTTGCGCCTGTAGCTCAGGGGATAGAGCAACGGACTTCTAATCCGTTGGCCGTAGGTTCGATTCCTACCAGGCGCGCCATAAAGTTCGAACATGGTGGGTGTAGCTCAGTTGGCAGAGCACTGGACTGTGGCTCCAGCCGTCGGGGGTTCAAATCCCCTCACTCACCCCAAATTTGTTAACCAGCGCCCGTAGCTCAGGCGGATAGAGTGACAGACTTCGAATCT
>CAZHIT010000004.1:23145-26097 GCA_964533125.1 uncultured Candidatus Sumerlaeota bacterium | reverse complement strand
ATTTGGTGGCCACATAATCCTTAACCCATGCGACAACTATCTTGACAAACACCGCGGAACACTCCATTGCGAGCCGACACGATTTCACGTCGGTGTGGCAATCTGGCATACCCTGTATCTATTGTGCTACCCGAAGAGCCGGCAACGCGCAGGCATGAAAAAAAGGCGCCGTAAAGCGCCTTGTAGATACCAGGATAAAGTTGCGGAAACTCAGACCGCTCAGTTCGCCGCGACCGCCGCCGTTTTACCCGCATCAAGGTACTGCCCCAGGCGCGCTTTAAGGGTGGCGACCAAAGCGCAGTGCACCTCAATCGGCAAACCATCGATGCGCCGGCTGGCAGCGGCGGTCACCCCGTCCACCGCGCCCTGCTGCAGCATCGTATCCAGCAGAATCTCCTCCCAATCCGGGTCGTGCAACAGATCCGTCCCTAAAAGCGCCGAGAGGTAAGTCACGAGCCCATAGGCACCCCAGTTGGTGACCCCGGCGACGATCAGGTGGTCGGCCGCCGCCACGGCGCCGATCTTCGCCCCGCCGGGGATATGCCGCCGGATGGCTTCACTCACCTTCCCCATCCCCAGTTCGTTCCCCCCGTCCCCCAGACCAATGGCGACTATGCCAGCCGCCCGGCCGAGGTTAAAGAGGTGGTCGGTCCGGGCAGTAAGTTCGGTAATCTCCCCGCCCCGCATATTGTAGTATTTCCCGTCGGCTGCCTGCCCGGGGCGTTCCACCGCCACGATATGGGAAGGCTGGTAATGCCGCAGGAGCGCCGCATAATAGTCCTCACCGGCGTCGATGGAAGCTTCCACTACCACCGCCTTGACGCCGTAGACCGCAGCGGTCGCGGTCAATATCGAATGGCTGTATTGGTCGGTGACCAGGACGACTTTCCTGCCCATCGCCTCCAGCGCCTTACTCAGGACCACCGCGCCCGGCGGGCCATCGGTCTCCCCGCTGCGGGCCGAAAGTACGCAAAAGCCGGTGGTAATCAGCACCGTCCGTGCCGCCTGCAAGGCAACAGCTGCCCGGGCCAGGTCGCCCGGCTGCACCAAACCGCCAATCCCCCGCTCCCCGGGGTCGGCGGCGATAATTCTCTCGATTTCCGCGGCAAAACCCATGTAACCTGCACCGTCCCTCGTTATTGCGCTAAACTTTCGTCCCGGATATTGGTAATGAACATATGCCCTGGGGCGTGGGTGAGCATAAACTTTGGCTTCGAAGCCATCGCCACCGCCTGGGGGGTTACCCCGCAGGCCCAGAAGACCGGGACTTCGCCCGCGCGCACCGGCACCGCGTCCCCGAAGTCCGGCCGGTCAATGTCCGCAATCCCGATCGCCGCCGGGTCGCCGATGTGCAGCGGTGTCCCGTGCACCGCCGGGTAGCGGCCGGTAACCTGCACCGCCCGGACAACCAGTTCCTGGGGAATGGGGCGCATCGAGACCACGCTGGTGCCGTGAAACATTCCCGCTGGGACGCAGGGGATATTGGTTTTATACATCGGGACATTCCGCCCAAGTTCAATATGCCGCACCGGCACTCCCGCACTTAAGAGCGCGCTCTCGAAGGTAAAGCTGCAGCCCAGCAGGAAGCTGACCAGGTCGTCACGCCACAGGCCGAGGAGATCATCAACCACGTCGGTGAGGACCCCGTCCCGGTACACCCGGTAGCGGGGCAGGTCGGTGCGGAGGTCAGCGCCAGGGGCCGTCAGTTTCGGCTCCGGAGAGCCGACGTCGGTCACCTCCAGCACCGGGCAGGGTTTGGGGTTGCGCTGGCAAAAGAGTAAAAAATCGTAAGCCTCGGCCCGGGGCAAAATCACCAGGTTCGCCTGGGCGTAGCCCGGGGCCAGGCCCGGGGTCGGGAGACGGTATTCCCCCTGGCGGATCGCCATCCGGATCTGAGCCGGAGTTCCTTGAAGCATTTCGCTCACCCGCTTTGTTCGCTTTTTCCCTATCTATTATAGCAAATATTTCGGCCTGTTTCGCCTCTTTCCTGCCGAATTTCGCTAAAAGCCGGAATTTTCCAGAGCCAGCGGGGATTATCATCCCCTTTGAGGCCGATGGAGCCTCAGGGATCGTAACCGCCCCAGGGGTAAAAAAGAGGAAGCCAGGCTCCTCACCCGGCTTCCGTCCTTGGTCGGTTTAGTAATCCATGCCTCCCATACCTCCCGGCGGGTAGGCCGGAGCAGCTTCCTTCTTGGGGATGTCGGCGATAATCGCTTCGGTAGTCAGCAGCATGGAGGCGATGCTGGCCGCGTTTTCAAGGGCGTTGCGGCTGACTTTGGCCGGGTCGATGATGCCGGCCTTGGCCATATCGGTGTATTCCATGGTCAGGGCATTCAGGCCGAAACCGGGTTTGTTTTCCCGTTTGATCCGCTCCACAACCACCGAGCCTTCGAGGCCGGCGTTGTTGGCGATCATCCGCACCGGTTCTTCCAGGGCACGCCGGATAATGCTGACGCCGACCTTTTCGTCGCCTTCGGCGCTGATGGCATCCAGGGCCGGGATCGCGTTTAAGAAGGCCACGCCGCCGCCGGCCACCATGCCCTCTTCGACCGCCGCCCGGGTCGCCGCCAGAGCGTCTTCGATCCGGTATTTCTTTTCTTTCAGTTCGGTCTCGGTCGAGGCGCCCACCCGGATTACGGCCACGCCGCCCGCGAGTTTGGCGAGACGCTCCTGGAGTTTTTCCTTATCGTACTCGGAATCGGTCTCCTCAATCTGCTTCTTAATCTGGCCAACCCGCGCCTGGATCTGGGCGACTTCGCCCTTACCCTCAACGATGGTGGTCTTTTCCTTGGTCACGATGACCTTGGCCGCCCGGCCGAGGGAAGCAGTATCAATATTTTCGAGCTTCAGGCCGATATCTTCGGAGATGAAGGTGCCGCCGGTGAGGATGGCGATGTCCTCCATCATGGCCTTGCGCCGGTCGCCAAAGCCGGGGGCTTTCACGGCCACGCA
>CAZHIT010000004.1:21416-23135 GCA_964533125.1 uncultured Candidatus Sumerlaeota bacterium | reverse complement strand
GGTGCCTTTGAGCCGGTTGACTACCAGGGTGGCGAGCGCTTCGCCGTCGACGTCTTCGGCGATAATCACAAAGGGCCGGCCGAGGCGGGCGACTTTTTCGAGCACCGGAATCAGATCGGCGATAGCCGAAATCTTCTTCTCGTACAGGAGGACATAGGGTTCATCCATGGTCACTTCCATGGTCTCGGGGTTGGTCACGAAATAGGCGGATATGTACCCCTTGTCAAACTCCATGCCTTCCACGGTTTCCACTTCGGTCGCGGTCCCCTTGGACTCTTCCACGGTGATGACGCCGTCTTTGCCGACCGTTTCCATGGCCGTGGCCACGAGGGTGCCGATGGCGGGGTCATTGGCCGCGATGGAAGCGACGTGAGCAATGTCCTGCTGGCCTTCTACGGGGGTGCTGTGCTTCTTAAACGATTCTACCGCCGCTTCGACCGCTTTGTCGATGCCGCGTTTGATGAAGATGGGGTTGGCGCCAGCGGCCACGTTCTTCAGACCTTCCCGGACGATCGCCTGGGCCAGCACGGTGGCGGAAGTGGTGCCGTCCCCGGCGACGTCGTTCGTCTTGGAGGCGACTTCCTTCACCATCTGGGCGCCCATGTTTTCAAACGGGTCCTCAAGTTCAATTTCCTTGGCCACGGTCACGCCGTCCTTGGTAATCGTCGGCGCCCCGAACTTCTTTTCGAGCACCACATTGCGGCCCTTGGGGCCCAGGGTGACTTTAACCGCGTCGGCAACGATGTTCACGCCGCGCTCCAGCGCCTGCCGGGCTTCGATATCAAACTTCAACTGTTTGGCCATTTTCCTAACCTCCTTTATCCTTGTCGTCGGTATTTCTTAGGCCTTGATCGCCAGAATGTCGCTCTCGCGCATAATCAGGTACTCTTCCCCGTCGAACTTTACTTCGGTGCCGCTGTACTTGGCGAAGACCACCCGGTCGCCCACCTTCACTTCCGGCGCCTGCCGGGTACCGTTATCCAGCATTTTACCCGGTCCGGCGGCGATGATTTCGCCTTCCTGCGGTTTTTCCTTGGCGGTGTCCGGCAGCAGAATGCCACCCTTGGTCTTTTCTTCCTTGCTGAGCACCTTCACGACAACCCGGTCCGCTAATGGCTTGAACATATCCAACCCTCCTTTGATTATTGGTTAAATTGTTAGCACTCCTTGGGGTCGAGTGCTAACAAAATAATAATAGCTTAAATCTTCCATTATTGTCAAGGGGTTTTTCTGGTTTTTCCGTCCTCAGTTGCGGTTTGTCCCCGCCGGATAGTCTGTCCGAAAGCAAAGGCTTTATACCAAAACATTCCTGCTGGCTTCTGCCAGAGATCGCATAAAGGGACAGGCAGGGTGCTCCCCCGCCTGCCCCGGTCAAACCTGTTTACGGTTAAATGCGCCGGAAAATCCGGGCGAAGAAATAGCTGATGCTGTCGGTAAAGCGCCTAAAGAACCCGCCCCGCGGAATCGCCTCCAGGGCTACCAGGTCCACCCGCCGCAGCTCCTGACCGTTTACCAGTACGGCCATTTCCCCCAGTTTCTGCCCGGTCGCTACCGGGGCCTGCACCACCTGGTTCCAGGTGACCTGGGTGGTGGTGAGGGTCTCTTCCCCCTTGGCGACCACCTGGTCCACGGCTGCCGCCGGCCCGGCCGGTACCGTTACCTTGGCGCCCTTCCACACCCGCAGGCTCGTCAGCACCTGCCCAGCGTCGGCCAGGTGCA
>CAZHIT010000004.1:21097-21406 GCA_964533125.1 uncultured Candidatus Sumerlaeota bacterium | reverse complement strand
GTGCACCCGGGCGAAATTACTGAAGCCAAAGTTGAGCAGTTCCGTCGCTTCCTGCTCCCGGACGGCGATGGACGGGGCCCCCATAATCACGGCGATCAGGCGCATCGGCTCCCGCTGGGCCGTGGCCACGAGGCAATAGCCCGCCTTGTCCGTTTGCCCGGTCTTCAGGCCGTCACAGCCCGGATAGCTCCCGAGCAGGCTGTTGCGGTTTGGCTGCTTGATTCCGCCGTACTCGTACTCCTGCTGGGAGTGGTAGGCGAGCGATTCCGGGTGCGCCTTAATGTGGGCGCGGGCCAGTGCCGCCGCATC
>CAZHIT010000004.1:0-21087 GCA_964533125.1 uncultured Candidatus Sumerlaeota bacterium | reverse complement strand
TGGCCGGCTTCAGTCAGGCCGTGGGTGTTGCGAAACTGGGTGTTCGAAAGGCCCAGTTCCGCCGCCGTGGCGTTCATCCGCGCCACAAAGGAGGCGGCCGACCCGGCGATTTTCTCCGCCGCCGCTAGCGTAGCGTCGTTACCGGAGACTACCGTGATTCCCCGAAGCAACTGGTCGATGGTTACCCGGTCGCCTACATTGAGGAACATGGTCGAACCGCCCAGACGCCAGGCCGCCTCGCTCACCGTGACTTCATCAGTAAGATTGATCTCCCCGGCGTGCAGGGCCGTAAAGGCCAGGTGGACGGTCATAATTTTGGTCAGGCTGGCCGGGTCCAGGCGCTCCACCGCGTTGTGCTCGTACAGAACCTGCCCGGATTCCACCTCCATCAGCACGGCCGCCCGGCTGGTCAGCTTTACCGGCAGTACCGGCGCGGCCAGTACCGGTCCGGCGGCAGTCAGGCAGAGTAAGGCGGCGGCCAGCAGCCATAGTATCGGTTTGCGCAAGATACAGACCTCCCCAGGTGTTATCGTCAGGTACCGCTTAAGCCGTGCCCCGCTGCAGCAGGTAGCGGGCCAGTTTTTCCCGGACCTCCGGGGTAAGGTCGGTCCGCTTCCGGAAGGAATTGATGTACTTCTCAAACTCGGTGAGGCGGAACACCGGCACCTTGCTGCCCATAACTTTCAGTTCTACAGTGTCGTTGGTGAACACGACCACCGGCTGGATATACAGGTGGTTTACCTCTTCCGGGTCGGCAAAGATCTGGGCCGCGCCCTCGCGGATAGTCTCCAGGAGCAGGGCCGAGTTTTCGACCGCCCGCTTCACCGGGCTTTCAATTTGGTTGTGATCCCGCACCCAATAATGGTCCCACATATCACCTTCCCCGACTATCTTCCCCTGCCGGTGCCGGGTTTCGATGTTGAAGATGCCCCGCGCCGTTACCACCAGGTGCATCATCTTCACCTTCTTCTCCTTCTCTTTCTTGTCCTGCTTATCCTTACTCTCCGTATTCTTCCCCGGCGGGAAGGCCAGGTCGTGAAGAATAAAGACTTCGCCCGGCAGGGAGCGCAGAATCTGGCTGACCTTGCCCTCCATGTTTAAGCCGGCGTGATAGGCATAAAAGAACCGGAAACTGAATAAGGCCACGCCCAGGGGTAAAAAGGTCAGCACCCGCCACCAGTTGTGAAAATGAAAAAAGTACCAGATGGCCAGGGGCAAAAATATTGCCACCAGAATCCCCGCCTTGAGCCGTCCCTGCTTGAGTTTGGTTATATCCCGCAGCACCACCGCCACACCGCTCACTCCTCATCTTTGCTCGGCTCCCGCCGCTTTCGATCCGGCTAGCCCCCGCCAACCGGGCTGAACAGAGCGACCTGGTCGCCCGCCTGTAAAAGATAATTATCGTCTACCTTTTGGCCGTTGACTGCGGCAAACCAGAACTCGCTCTCCGGGATGGCCAGGCGGTGTACCAAAGCTTCTACCGTGCTCCCCGCCGGCAGTTCCAGATCCGCAGTCTCCGCCCCCTGCGGCAAAAACTGCCGGAGGTTGCCAAAAGAGCTGACCGTGATATAAATGCCGTCCACCTCCCCGCCGCCGCTTGCCAAGCATAGTTTCCCCAAATCTGAGCAATTATTTCGCCGGCCAAACCCGAAAACCCTCCAAGCCATATCCCCGGAGGGCCCACCGGAGCGGAGATATTTCGGGCTGCGCTCAGTCGCTCCCCACCAGCCGGTAACCTACCCCGGACTCGGTCTGGATGTACTGAGGCTGGGTTGGGTTGGCCTCGATTTTGCGCCGTAACTGGCCGATATAAATGCGGATATAGTGGGTATCGCCGGCGTAGGATTCGCCCCAAACCGCCTGCAGCAGCTGGTTGTGGGTCAGCACCCGGCCGGCGTTTTGGGCCAGCACCCTAATGAGTTCGTACTCAGTGGGAGTGAGCTTTACCTCCTGCCCCCGCACCGTCACCCGGCGCAGGGTGAGGTCCAGTTCCAGTTCACCGCAGGTAATCACTGGGCTGCTGTCTGGGGTGACCGAGCGGCGCAGGAGCACCCGGACCCGGGCCAGCAGTTCCCCCATCCCGAAGGGCTTGGTGACGTAATCATCTGCGCCAGCATCCAGGGCCTCGATCTTTTCTTGTTCCTGGTCCCGCACCGTCAGGACCAGAATCGGTACTATCGACCATTCCCGCACCCGCCGCACCACCGCTTTGCCGTCCATATCCGGCAAGCCAAGGTCCAAAATCAGCAGGTCCGGCTGGAAACCCGCCGCCAGGACAATGCCGGCCGCCCCGTTCTCCCCCGTCTCAACGGTGTAGCCGTGGGCAATGAGCGAGACCCGCAGCAGGTCGCGCAGGCCGCTTTCGTCGTCCACCACCAAAATCTTTGCTCCCGGTTCGGCCGTTATCTCCACCTCCCTACTTCACCCGTCCACCCTCGCCGGCCGGCAGGAGCACCCCAAAGCTGGTCCCCCCGCCCGGCCGGGCTTCCGCCCAAATCCGGCCGCCGTGAGCCTCCACAATTCCCTTGCAGATCGAGAGCCCCAGTCCAATCCCCCGGTTCGCGCTCTGGGGCTGCTGCACCCGGTAAAACTTATCGAAAATACGCATCAGGTCTGGCGGCGGCACGCCCTGCCCCCGGTCCTTCACCCAAACCGCGATCTGGTCCCCGGCGGCCGCTGCTGTTACCTCGATTGGCTGGGCGGCGGGCGTGTACTTGAGGGCGTTGTCAATCAAATTTACCAGCACCTGCTCCAGGAGCACGCAGTCAGCGCGCAGCAAGGGCAGGTCCGGAGCCAATTCGACCCGGACCTGACGGAGGCGGTCGGTCTGGGGCAGTTTGCGGAGCGCCGCCCCCACGATGTCCTCGAGGTCGCACCAGTCGGCACGGAGTTGGACCATCCCGCTTTCGAGGCGGGCGATATCGAGCATGTTGGTGACGATCTGATTCATCCGGGTCGCCCCGTCCCAAATCGCCGTGAGAAACCCCCGCCGCTCGGCCGGCGAATACAGGTTCTCTTCTTCCAGCAGCGTGGTCACCGAGCCGATCACCGCCGCCAGGGGGGTGCGTAGTTCGTGCGAGGTCGCGTTGAGGAGCGCCGTCCGCAGCCGGTCCGAAGCATCCAGCAGTTCGGCCTCCCGCGCCTTCTCCGCCAGCTTCACCCGCTCGATGGCCAACGCCGCCAAATAAGCCCAGGCTTCCAGCAGGCGCAGCTGTTCCGGATGGAGGGGTATACCGCCGAGTTCGATACTCACGACGCCGCTGACCGTCTGGCCGGCGATCAGCGGCAGGAACCGGAACGCCTTCCCGGGGACGGGTGGCGGCAAGCGATAGTCTCCGGGCGCTGCCGCCGCCTGGGCAAAGGTTTCC
Organism: uncultured Candidatus Sumerlaeota bacterium; assembly: GCA_964533125.1. Classification (GTDB taxonomy): domain Bacteria; phylum Bacillota; class SLNR01; order SLNR01; family JBMNPB01; genus CAZHIT01. Next base: position 17,719 of record CAZHIT010000004.1, on the reverse strand, counting down.
TGGACCGCCGCCAGGCTAGCCGAAGCGAACATCCCCGCCGCCGTCGGATCGGTTCCGCCGGCACCGTCCGGGCTATGGGCCAGCAGGACTAAATGGTTTAAGTCGTCCGGCAAAAAGACGCCGGTCGGGCGTCCGAAACTCGCGGCGACCTGAGCGGCCAGTTCCTGACTGATCAGGGCTTTGTCGCTCACGGCAGCGATGCGCTGGCTGAAGTCGTAGAGCGCGGTGACATCCTTTTCCCGCTGGCGGGCGACCACGGCCTCGCGCTTTAAGTCCTCGGTCCGCCGGCCGATGACCAGGGACACAGCCAAAAAGGAAAAGAAGCTCCAGAAAAACTTCAGGTCAGCCACCACCAGGCCAAAGACCGGGGGCATGAACAAAAAATCGTAGAGCAGGATACTGATTACGGCCGCAAAAAACGAGGGCCACCGGCCCCACCAAAAAGCGCTGAGGATGGCGGGCAGCTGGTAGAGCAGGGCGATATTCACCGGGTCGGTCTGATCGCGCAGACCCCAGGCGAACAAGGACAGGGCCAGCGCCATCAGGAGCGCCCCCAGGTACTGCAGGTGCAGTGTTTGCCCCTGGCCCGGAGCGGACCCGACCGTCGCCAGGCGTACGGCCCGGTTATCCCGCTCCTGGGTATTGGTCTCATTCGGGCGCGATTTTGCGGCGGCCACAGCTCCACCTCCCCGGTCACAGGGCTTGTCCGGCCCCAGCTTCTATCATAGCACGCCGGGGCCCAAACCGCACGTCCGCCGGGAAAAAAGATACTGACCGTTGCTATACGGTCAGTATCGGTTCGCCCATCGCTCCGGGCAGTTCGGCCAGTTTGGCGTTTTTCGCCAGGGCCGTAAGTATCTCCCGTTCCTTGTACCGGCGGCGCTTGGTCGGGGTGTAATAGACAGTAATGCCGTACTGCATCAGAGAACCGGTATCTTCCATCCGCCGCAAAGTGCTGACCGAGACTCCCAGCAACCGGCTGGCGTCGCCGATGCGTAACATCCGTTCGGCAATCATGGGCTTCAGTCCTTTCTGCGTAGATTCAGGTACACGATTACTGCTTAAATCTTATCTTATCTACCCATAGTGGTCAAATAAAAAAATTGTAAAGATTCATAGCTGGGTTAAAGACTCGGCCAGCTTGCCGGCTCCCCCGGGTTGCCCTTCTTCCCGCCCCCAAAAAGGAAGCGGGGCGGCTGCCCGCCCCGCACTCTCCATCCTCAGGACGCCGCCCAGCCGACGCCCAGTTCGTACAGTTTGGCTCTCGTCGGTACCCCCTGCTCGTCCCAACCCATCATCGCGTAGTAGCCCTGCCTGGCCGCCTCGAGCGCCGCCGCGTTTACCGCTACCCCCTGCAGCGGACCCTCGGCGAAGGGCTCCAAAAAGCGGGGGGTGAGGTTGTCGTCGGCGGCGGTAAACCCTTCCCGCAGGTTAAACAGCCGGGCCAGGGTGGCCGCCCGTTCCCCCACCTTAGCCAACTCCCAGGCGGTGGTGTTCCACCCGGTCACCGCCCGCACAATTTCCTCCAGCTGCACCGTGTTCCAGGGGACAAAATTGCACATCACACCGCAGTTGTTCCAATGCGACATGTGGGTTTTGTACATGAACAGGCGCACCTTGTCGAGACTTAAGTCCGAAGCCGGCAGCGGGTGGAGGACCCCGAAGGCCTTCATGTCGCCGGTGGACTTGGTGTAGCCGGTATCGTGCAGATTGTGACAGTGGTCGGCGCCGGTGGGCGATACGGCGTAGCCTAAGCCCAGCGCGTGCTTCATGCGCGGTTCGTGCATCGGCACCTCCTGCCCCTTCACCTGGATGGCGTACTTCTCCGCGCCTTTGCCGATTTTGGCCGCCGCCCGCAGCGAGCCTTCGGCCAGGATATCGCCGATGCCTTCCCGCTTGGTGATCAAATCGAGCACCTGGAGCATGGCGGCGGCGTTCCCAAAGCGCAGATCGATGCCGCCGGTGTCATCTAAGGTCAGGAGACCCCGCTCGAAGCACTCCATGGCAAAGGCGATGGTCACCCCGGTGGAGATGGTATCGATGGAGCAGGCGTTGCAGATCTCATTGGCTTTAGCGATCGCTTTCAGATCGTCAATGCCGCAGGTCGAGCCAAAGGCGCCGATGGTCTCGTACTCCGGTCCGCCGTAGATCGGGTCAACCTGGTAGGGCTCGTCCACCTTCACCACCCGCTTGCAATTCACCGGGCAGGCAAAGCAGTTTTCGCGCTTAATCAGGATGGTGTCGCGCATCGTCTGGCCGGAAATCTTCTCCGCCCCGGCAAAGGTCCCGGCCGAAAAATTCCGCGTCGGGAGACCCCCGCCGGCATTGAGGGCCATCACCCCACCGGCCGTCCCGCTGTCGTACATCCCACCGGCCAGTTTCATCACGTTTTCGGCCATCCATTTACCCAGGGCCTGCACCTTTTCCGGGTCGGCCAGGGATACCGGCTTTTTCCCCCGGACCGCCACCGCCTTTAAGTTTTTCGAACCCATGACCGCCCCCATGCCCGTCCGGCCGGCCGCGTGCTTAAGGTCGTTGATGACGCAGGCGTAACGCACCAGTTTTTCGCCCCCGGGGCCGATTTGGGCCACCCGGATGAACTTATCCCCCAGCTCTTCCTGGATTGCCTGCTGGGCCTGGGCGGTCGTCTTCCCCCAAAGGTGGCGGGCATCCCGGAGTTCGGCCCCGTCCTCGGTCAGCCAGAGGTAAACCGGGTGGTCCGCTTTTCCTTCCACGATGATTGCGTCATAGCCGGCGCGCTTTAACTCCGCGCCCCAGAACCCGCCCCCGTCGGCCGTGCCAAAGCCCCCAGTGAGCGGCGATTTACCCCCCACGCTGTTGCGGCCGGTGCCGGCCAGAGGCACGCCGGTGAGCACCCCGGGCGCAAAAATCAGCTTATTCTGGGGGCCGAGGGGATCGATCCCCGGTTCCAGTTCCTTGAGGAGGTAGTAGGCGATTAAACCCTCGCCGCCCATATGGGTACGGTAAAAACTCTCGTCCGGGCTCTCGGTCCCGATGTTGCCGCTAGTGAGGTTTACCCGCAAAATCTTGTCGTTGTAACCGTTTGGCACGCAAACCCTCCCTTTCCGCTCCTGCGTATGGTTTATTCCGATATTTCTTATATCAGTGTCAAATCCTGTTTTCGCCCAGGTACAGGCTTTCGCCGATGCTGATGTCCGCCTGCCCCCCGGTCAGTTCGGCCAGCTCCCGCTCAAAACGGGGGCAGTCCTCCGCCCGCACCGGCAGCTCCAAAGTGACCTGCTCGGCGTAGACCTTCACCGCCTCCCGCTGCTTTGTCCCGGCGAGCCAGTTGAGCACGGTATCCAGCCAAGAATAGTCGATCCGGACGGTCACTTTTTGGTGCAGGCCCATCGCCTTCACCCCGGCGGCCTGGATCGCCCCCAAAGCGGCGGTGCCGTAAGCACGGATGAGGCCGCCGGACCCCAAGAGGGTGCCCCCGAAATAGCGGGTCACCACTACCAGGGCGTCGGTCAGTTCCTTCCGGGTGAGCAACTCCAGCACCGGGCGCCCGCCGGTTCCGGATGGCTCGCCGTCGTCGCTGGCTTTCTGCCACTGCCGGCTTACACCCAGGCAGGCGGCGAAAACATGGTGGTTCGCCTTGCGGTGTTCCCGGCGGAGGGCATCCAAATGCGCGGCGATCTCGGTTTCACTGGCTATCGGCACAGCCAGTGCCAGAAAACGGGACTGTCGGCTCTCGTACTCAGCCCGCCCTGTCCCGGCCAAGGTCAGGTATTGCGGCATGGTTTATCCCCTCCGGGCGAGTTTCTTCGGATCAGACCGGATTACAGCTTACCTAACTTAGCGATAATCAGCGCCAGGCGCGCTGTCCGGTCCGGCCAGGTCGCCACCTCCAGATACTCGTCCGGGGAGCACATGCACCCGCCCACCGGCCCCAGACCATCTAAGGTCGGGACGCCCAGGGCGGAGGTGAAGTTGCCGTCGGTCACCCCGCCGGTCGCGGCGGTGAGGAGCGGGATCCCGAGTTCTTCGCTCGCCGCTGCCGTTATCGCCAGCAGCGTCTCGCTCCCCGGCACCGGCAGGAGCGGCGGCCGGTTGAAGTGCAGGTTATATTCAAGCTTGATGCCCGGCAGCTCCGGTTCGGCCAGAATGGCTTCGATGTCGGCAAAGAGGGTCTTGGCCGCCTCGCTCGTCCGGAAGCGCAGGTCGATTTTGGCGGTCGCTTCCGCCGCCACCACGTTGCGGGCTTCGCCTCCGCTCATCAGGCCAAGGGTCACCGTGGTCCCGGCGGCAAAATCGTTCAACTTCCGCAGCCTCACGATCTTCAGCGCCAGTTCTTCGATGGCGTTGATCCCGGCCTGGGGCTCGATGCCGGCATGGGCGGCGCGCCCGATGGCAGTCAGATCCAAAAAGCCGTTGCCCTTCCGCTCGGTGACGATGGCGCCGTTCGCCCGTGCCGCCTCCACGACCAGGGCCCAGTCCGCCTTCTTCCCCTCAGCGTGGATAATGTCCCGGGCCGTGGCGCTGCCGATCTCCTCGTCCCCAACCATCAGCAGGGTGATAGCGGGCAGTGGGTCAGCGCCGGTGGCCTGCAGCGATTCGATCGCGTACAGCGCCCCCAGGAGGCAGCTTTTCATATCCAGCACCCCCGGACCATAAGCCCGGCCATCGACCACCCGGAAGGGGTTCTTTTGGGCCGACCCGGCCGGGAAGACCGTATCCAGATGGGCAATAAGCAGGAGACGTTTGCCGCTCGTCCCCTGCCGCCGGGCGATCACGTGGTTACCGGTGCTGGCCTGCACCGAAGTCTCCGCCGTAAACCCCAGCTCTTCCAGGCGTTCGGCCATGATCCGGCCCACGGCATCCACGCCTTCCTTGCAGTACGACCCGCTGTCGATGTTCACCATGGTTTCGAGCAGCGCCAGCATCTCCGGTTGTTTCCCCAGAAGGTATTGTTTCAGTTTTTCCCCGGTCATTCTGCCACCTCCCGCTTATGCTTATCCCCCGGTTACTCTTGTTGCCAGGAAAGACACCCGATCCGCCTAAGACAATCAAAAGGTAAATCGCTTAACCATAACCCCGGATCAGACCCAAAGTCTCCCTTACCGCTTGTCCCGCAATATCCGCTTAAACAGCCCGATCTCCTCCAGCGCGATGCCCGTCCCCTCGGCCACTGCCGTCAGGGCGTTCGCGGCGACCAGAACCGGCACCCCGGTCTCCTGCGCCATCAGGCGGTCGAGGTCGCGCAGCAGGGCCACCCCGCCGGCCAGCACAATCCCCCGCTCCAAAATGTCCGAAACCAGTTCCGGCGGGCAGTACTCAATCGTCTGTTTTACAACGAAGACGATTTGGCGGACGGCGTCCCGCAGGGCTAGGTAACACTCGGAGGCGGGGAAGTTGATGGTCTTGGGGAGGCCGGTGGTCAGGTCCCGGCCGGAGATGGCGATGGTCCGCTCCTCCGCCGGGGGCATCGCCGTCCCAATCTCGATTTTTATGCGCTCCGCCGTCCGCTCACCGATGAGCAGGTTGTAGCGCAGCTTAATGAACCGGGCGATGGCCTCGTCCATCTCGTTCCCGGCGCTTTTGGTGGAGTTACTGGCCACGATGCCGCCCAAGGAAATAATCGCGACATCGGTGGTTCCCCCGCCGATGTCCACGATCATGCTGCCGATGGGCTCGATAATCGGCAGTCCGGCGCCGATGGCCGCCGCCAAGGGTTCTTCGATCAGGTAGGCTTCCTTGGCTCCGGCCTGTTTGGCCGCGTCGATAATCGCCTTTTTCTCCACGGCGGTGATGCTGCTGGGGATACCGATGACTACCCGCGGCTTAACAAAGCGGTTGCTCCGGATGCTGGCCAGGGTCTTGCGGATAAAGCTCTGCAGCATCATTTTGGCCACATCGAAGTCGGCGATCACCCCGTCCTTGAGCGGCCGGATGGCCACGATGTTCCCCGGGGTCCGGCCGATCATCATCTTGGCCTCTTCCCCCACCGCCAGCATCTGGCCGGTATCGCTGTTGATGGCCACCACCGAAGGCTCCTGCAGGACGATACCCGCACCCTTATGGTAAACCAGCGTATTGGCGGTACCAAGATCAATCCCGATATCACAAGCCCACATTTTGCTCCCCCGTTCGCGGTTGATTTTACTCCACTGTGAACGTATACCAAACCGCCTTTAATGTCAATCAACCGCAAAAAAAAGCCGGACGCTGGTCCGGTTTTGGTCTTCCGGGCGTCCGACGGGCCGCTTTAGCTGTCGCTGCCCCCGGACGAACTGCCGCTTTGGCCGCCGCTTTTACCGCCGCTCTGGCCGCCGCTCTGGCCGCCACCTGAACCAGACAGGAGGCTTAATAGCGCCTGCTTCACCTGCATCTGCAGGCTTTGCTGCATTTCCGGTCCTTCCATGGTCTTTTTTAGCTGCTCCTGCAGGGCTTTTTGCCCTTCCGGTGTCGCCAGCAGTTTGGCGACCTGCTCCTGCATGAGTTTTTGGGTTTCCGGCGCGGTGAGGAGGTCTTCAGCCCGGACCGTCCCGGCCGTCTCCCGCACTGCCGTCTCAATCGTCTCTTTGGTCTCCGGCGAATCCATTTCTTCTTTAATCATATCCTTGATTTCATCTTCGTCCGGCGCCGGTTTGGCCTGCTGCCCGCCGCCGAAAGAACAGCCGCTGGCCGCCAGCAGGGACAACAGAATACTAAGGACCAGGAAAAAGCGTCGAAGCCGATGTGCTGACAAAGCGTCACCCCCGATTATTTCCGTATAACCCTATCTTCCCGGATCATCGGCCATTTTATTCCGGCGCGGATTATAACGGGGAACGCGGCACGCCCTAGTTGCGGATATACCCTTCATCCCGGGTTACCGGCTCCGTCAGCTCCAAATGCCCGGCCAGGGATTCCACCTTTTCCCCTTCGATCAAAAACTGCACCCGTTCGATGCCGGGCATCTCGGTCAGCGTATTGACCACCGAATACACAGTCAGGAGTTCCCCGGCCGAGCCACCCCAGTGCTTGGTCTGCAGCTCCCGGGAAAAGTCGACCGCGGCGGTGCCATCCGTCACCTGGATGGACAATAGCCTGGCCTCCGGCGGCAGGGTGCGGACCAGTCCCTTCGTCTGCGGTCCCAGCAGCAGTTCGCGGACTATGACCAGTTCGACCGGCTCGGCCCCCTGGCGCAGGGTGCGCACCTCCGCCTGCAAATGCTCGGCGCCCGCTGCGCCAAAGTACAGGGTCGCCGAAAACTCGGTCTGCGGCGGGTTCGGGTCTACCGGAGCGGGGTCTGGGGTTTGGGGTGGCTGAGCGCAGCCCAGGCCTAAGGATAGCAAGGTTACGAAGACCAGGACGAGCCAAAACTGACGCATCGTGCTTCCTCCTTCCGATTAGCGCGGCAAACTGACGGTAAACCGGCTCCCAACCCCGGGCTCGCTGGCGGCGGTGATCTCGCCGCCGTGCGCCCGGACGATTTCGCGGGCAATGGCCAGCCCCAGCCCGGTCCCACCGGAACGGCGCGCTCTCGCCTTGTCCACCCGGTAGAACCGCTCAAAGATGAAGGGCAGGTCGGCCGGCGGAATCCCGCATCCGGTGTCGGTCACGGTCACCATCACCCGGTCCGGTGTGGCGCGGATGGCCGCCTCCACCCGCCCGCCGGCCGGGGTGAACTGGACGGCGTTATCCAACAGGTTCAGAAAGACCCGGAGGAGCTGTTCCCCGTCCGCCGGCAGGACTACCGGCCCCGGCGCGTCCATGGTCAGGGCAATTTCTTGCTGCGAAGCAACCGGCGCAACGAGATCAACTGCCTGCGCCAGGCATTCCGCTGCATCGGTTGGGCTTAGCTTCAGTCCGCCGGTCCGGGCATCCATCCGGGTCAGGGCCAGCAAGTCGCTCACCAGGCGGGCCAGGCGGTCAATCTCACCCTCGATGTCCCCCAGAAACTCCTGTCTGATCTCCGGCGTGAGGTCATCCGAACTGCGCAGAGTTTCTACGATGGTCTTCATCGCACTCAGGGGGGTCCGCAGTTCGTGCGAAGCATCCGCGAGAAATTGCCGGCGGGCGGCCTCCACCTGCGCGAGCTGCCCGGCCATGATGACAAAGGCCCGACTCAGCTCGGCCAGTTCGTCCTGCCCGACCAGGTTTAGCTGCGGACGAAGGTTCCCAGCCGCCATTTCCCGCGCCGCCCGGGTGAGCGCACCGGTCCGGCGGGATACCGAACTCGCGATGGCGTAACTGACGATCCCGCCGGTTACACTTGCGGCCAGAGTGACGAGCCCAAGACGCCACTGCAGTTGCCTCAGGAGCACTTCGATATCCGCGAGTGAGGTGGAGGCGAAGACCACGCCAACGACTTGTTGACCCGCGGTCACCGGGACGGCGGCGTACAGCACCTGGCCCCGCTCCGGCAATGTGGCTACGGTCGTTACGCTTTCCCCGCGCGCGGCGGCCGCGACTTCCGGCCGGTTCAGGGTCTCCCCGACCAGGTCCGCCCGGTCCGCCGAATCGCCCAGGACTACTCCGGACGCGTCCAGCACCAACAGGCGCATCCCGGCTTGGCTTGCAAAATTGTAGGCGGCAAACTTGACCCCTGGGTCTCGGTCGATCACTTGCTGGGTGGAGAGACTGGCGAAAACATTAAGGTTGACCAGGAGGCTCTCAGCCTTCCCCTGCCGGTAGTACGAAGTAAAAAAGCGCAGGAGCGACAGGTTAAACAGCACCATGGTCAGGAGAATCACCGTCAGGTACGACAGCAGTAGTTTTCCCTTGATGCGTCCCAGCAAGGGCATGACCTCCCAGTCGTTACCAAAATATATGCGGCGGGCGTAAAATGAGAACCCCGGCCGGCCGGGAAACCGCGGCGCATAAGGAAGCGGGAAAAGGGACAATCTACTGGTAAAATAAGGAGGGATGACCAATGTCCCACAGGTTCGCCCGCTTCCTCAACCCGGAACCCCCAGCGGCCACCACCCAGACCCTGCAAACCCAAAGCAGTGTACTCGCGCCCCGCCTGGATTACTGGGCCGGCGGCCTATTCCTGGTGCTGGGGGTCTTCGTCGCCGCCTTCACCCTCACAGCCGGTAGTTGGTTCCCAACTGTTTTGGCCTCCGGCGCCGCTGCCTGGCTCTGGTATGCCCGATACCGGCGGCAGCGACAGGAGAAAGCGGCAAAACTGACGGCGCAGGCCGCCCAAAATTTATGCCTCGCGTCACTCCGCCAGAGCGCAGCCCGGGAAGGGGCAGTTTCCGTACTCGCCGCCCTGCTGGCCCCGCGCGGTTACCGAGACCTGACCGAGTTGCCCGACAGCCCGGTTGAATGCCCCCTCTTTCTCGCCACCAGAAGGGATCAGCGGGCCCTGGTGGCCTTCCACCTGCCGGCGGATACCACCCTGGCCGGCCCAGCGCAGGCGGCGGATTTCATAGCCGCCGGAGAGCGCAATGCGGCCGCCATCGGGTTCTTCCTCACCGCCACCGACTTCAGCATGGCAGCGCTGGAACGACTGGCGCAGCCGGGTAATTTGATGAATGTCACTGCCTGGAACGGCCGCCGCCTGGCCGCCTGGTGCGCCCTAAGCGGCAGTCCCTGGTACCCCAATTCCGAGCGTATCGCCGCCACTCTCGCCGCACCTACCGCCGCCCCCACCGGGAGCCCGGAGCTGACCCTGCCCCAGGCGCTTGCCGGCGACCGGCGCATCGTACTGCGGCGGCTGTTCACGGGCCTGGTGCTGCTGGCCTGGTCGTACTTCCTCGGCAACGCCTTCGGCCTGCGTACCATCTACCTCGTCCTGGCCGCGGTCAACCTGCTCTTGGCCGGCTGGCTCCTGCTCCGGACGCGCCGGCGCCAGGCCGGGGTGCAGACCATTCTCGCCGGGGAAGAGGCCGAAGCGGTCCGGCGGCAGTAAGTTCATTGCACCCGATCTGACCTATGACTGACCGGATCGGAACGCCTCCACCGCCGCCCGGTCCGGGAGGGACGGCTGGGCCCCCGCCCGGGTTACGGTAAGCGCCCCGACAGCGTTGGCTAAACCGATCGCTTCCGGCAGACTGCGCCCTTCGGCCAAAGCTACCGCCAAACCGCCGGTAAACGCATCCCCGGCAGCGGTAGAATCCACTGCCTGCACCGGACAGGCCGGGAAGTGCTCCGTCCGGCCGGGTTCGACCAGCAAGGCCCCCTGCTCACCCAAGGTAACGATGACCGCCGGCGGCCCCTGCGCCAGGAGGATTTTCGCCGCCTCTTCAACCTCGACCATACCGGCCGGGGTTGTTCCGGTCAGCAGGCCCAACTCGGTCTCGTTCGGGGTCAGCAGGTCCGCCTGCCGGAGATGTTCCGCCGGCAACGCCTGCGCCGGCGCCGGGTTCAGGATTACCTTCACCCCGTGCCGCCGGGCCGTCGCCGCCGCCGCGATGTTGACTGCGAGCGGGATCTCCAGCTGCAGCAGCAAGATGTCCGCCCCGGCAATCACTTCTTCGGCCGCCGCCACATCATCCACGGTGCAGCGCATATTGGCCTGGGGCACGACGATGATGCTATTATCCCCCGCCTGGTCGACCACGATGCTGGCGACGGCGGTGGTCGTCTCCGGGTCGGTCCGGACATAGCAGGTATCCACCCCGGAAGCATTTAAGCTCTCCCGCAGGGCGGCGCCGAAGAAATCGTCCCCCACCCGGCCAACCATCCATACCTCCGCCCCCAGACGGGCGGCCTGCACCGCCTGATTCGCGCCCTTGCCCCCCGGAAACATCCCAAACCCGGTGCCAAAGATCGTCTCGCCTTTGGCTGGGCGCCGTTCGGTCCGGGCCACCAGGTCATACACCAGACTGCCGACCACCACGATCCGCGGCCGCTCTCCCCTCATGCCCCCGCCTCCCCCTCTGACTGGCTATCCCCGGCGAGTTGCCGTCCGAGGCTCCCGCCAGGGTGGTACAGCGCAAAATCTTCCCGGGTAAAGCCCCGGGCCACGGAAAGCGTCACCGCCAGGGCGTCCCCCAGGGCCAGCGCGGCCGTGGTGCTGGTGGTGGGCGCGAGACCCAGCGGATCCGCCTCTGCAGTTACTCCCGTCACCAGGTTCACCTCGCTCGCCCGCCCCAGAGTGGAGCCCGGGCGACCGGTGAGGGCGATGAGACTGACCCCGCTGCGCACCAAGGCCGGCAGCAGCGCCAGTACCTCGGCCGTCTCGCCGCTGTTCGATAGCACGAGCACCACATCCCCGGGGCAAATCATCCCCAGGTCACCGTGTACCGCCTCGGCCGCGTGGACAAAATACGCCGGGGTGCCGGTACTCGCGAAGGTAGCCGCCAGTTTACGCCCAACCTGCCCGGACTTGCCGATGCCCGTCACCACTACCCGCCCCGGACAGGTTTGGAGCAACTCCACCGCCCGGACGAAGCCTTCCCCCAGGTTATCACTCATCTGCAACACCGCCGCCGCCTCCCGGCGCAATACCTCGCGTCCCTGCTCAAGCCAGCGGTTCGACTCCATCCCGGTCACTACCATCCCTCCTCCGGCCGCCCATAAGCAGAAGGCACCGCGACGCTTTGCCGCGCCTGGTGCCATCTGCGGGCGGTTTTGTTTTTGCCTAATCCTGGCGGATAACCTCGCCGCCCTTCATGACGAAGGCAACGGACTGCAGGACCTTGATATCCGCAAGCGGATCACCCTCGACCGCAATTATATCCGCGAACTTGCCGGCCTCTACCGTGCCGACCTTGTCTTGCATCTGGCAGAGCGTGGCCGCGACGCTGGTGGTGGACAGAATGGCCTGCATCTCGGTCATGCCAGCCTTCACCAACAGCTCCAGCTCGAAGGCGTTCTTGCCGTGGTAGTTAAAGGGCGTCCCGGCGTCGGTGCCCATCGCGATCTTCACCCCGGCGGCCAGAGCCCGGCGGAAACTGTCGAGGTGGGCCGCCTGGGCGTGTTTGGCTTTGTTCACGGCGTAAGCCGGAATGCCGGATTCGATGCCGTTGGTAACGATCCCGTGCACCGCCACCAGGGTGGGCACGAAGTAGACATCGTTATCGAGCATCATCTGGATGGCTTCGGCATCGAGGTAAAACCCGTGTTCGATCGACGAAATCCCGGCCCGGATGGCTTCTTTGATCCCCTTGGTGCCTTGGGCGTGGGCAGCGGAGGTCTTCCCGAGTTTCTTAGCCTCGTCAATGCCGGCCTTCATCTCTTCGTACGACAGCTGCTGGGCGCCGGGCTCAGTCCCCTCCGACATGACCCCGCCGGTGGCCAGAATCTTGATGCAGTCCGCCCCGTACTTCAGCTGTTCGCGGGCGCATTTGCGGGCTGCATCCGGGCTGTCGACGATCCCGATTTTGGAGGTGTTGTGGACTTCCGGGATATAGCGACTGTCGCCGTGGCCGCCGGTCATCGAGAGGCCATGGCCGCTGACCAGCAGGCGCGGGCCTGGATACATTCCGGCTTCGATGGCCTGTTTCACCGCGATGTCGATGTAGCCGCTCTCGCCCATATCGCGGAGCGTGGTAAATCCGGCGTTTAAGTCCAGCTCGGCCACGCGGGCGGCCTTTAAGGCGCGGAAGGGAATCAGTTCTTTAATCCCGACCGTCTCGTACTTGGCTTCCCCGTTCGAGCCGATGTGGACGTGGCAGTCGATCATCCCCGGCAGGACCGTTTTGGTACCGAGGTCAATCACTTCGGCTCCGGCCGGTACCTCGCCCCCGGCGGTAACGCTGGTGATGCGCCCGTCTTCCACCAGAATCAGGGGGTTTACGATGGGTTGGCCGCCCCGGCCGTCGATGAGTTGGTGCGCTTTGATGGCTTTAATCATTTTATCCCTCCTTATTATTGCTGCCCGGTGTTGCCGGGCGTTTATACTCCCAGCCTTAGTCTTTGAGGACCTGGAGAAAAGCGGCTACGACCACCGGGTCAAACTGGGTGCCGGCGCACTCCTGCAAAATCCGGGCGGCTTCGTCCCGGCCTTTGGCCTTTCGGTAGGGACGGTCGGTGGTCATGGCGTCGTAGGCGTCGGCGACCGTGATAATCCGGCCGCCTAAGGGAATCTGCTCCCCGGCCAGGCCTGCCGGGTAACCCAGGCCATTGTAATACTCGTGGTGACAGAGGACGTAGTCGGCGCCCTTTTGGTAGGATTTAAGCTGCCGCGCCACTTCGGCGCCCACCCGGGGGTGTTCCTTCACCACTGCGTACTCCGCCTCGGTCAGCTTGTCGGGCTTTAAGAGAATGGCGTTATCCAGGGTCAGCTTACCCAGGTCGTGGATGCGCGCCGCCGTCCGGATTACATCCACCTCCGCCTCCGACAGCTTCAGCTCCCGGGCAATCCGGACCGCGTAATCGGACACCTGCTGCGAATGGCGGTAGGTATAGGGGTCGCGCTTGTCAATAATGTCCGCCAGCCGCTCCAGCACGTGCTGGGTCTGGGTGCGCAGTTCCATGTAGTTGCGCAGGGCGTAATAGGTAATCAGCAGCGGCAGCATAAGCAGGAGCACCGCCGCCGGGTGCTGGTGGTAGATGAGGGCGATTAAAATGCCGATGGCGGCGAGGGCAAAGTCCTGGAAGACGACATCTTTAAAATTGGTCCGCCAGGTGTCGATGACCGAAAACCCCTCGGAGAGCGCGATCACGATGGATATGAGGAAGGAGTTCAGGCAGAAATAGGTGATTACGGCCAGGCTCAGCGCCAAAAAGTCCTGGGTGAGGCTGAGCGGACCGGGCAAGGGCCGCAGCAGTTGGTAGACACCGCCGGAGAGCCCGATGCAGAGCGCGTACTGGGCCAGATTAAAGAGCATTTTGCGGCCGGAGCGGCGGTCGGCTAAGTCCGCCACCCCGCTGCCGACGGCCGAAACGACGATGGCCGGGCCGGTCCCGAAGAGCAGCAGAGCCGCGATATGAAAGGCGCTGGAAACGCAAATAACACAATGCTCCGAGAGGTAGACCGGGCGCATCTCGGCCAAAATGGTCAGCAGGGAAAAAACGAACATCCCCAGGAGCATGGCTTCGCTCCCGTGGAGCGAGGGCAGCGCCAGCAGTAGCAGGGCCAAACCGCCGGCGATGATCCCGGCCAGGTACAGGTTCAGGATATTCATGGCTTTGGGGCGGACTACCGGTTGAATAATCAATGCCAACCCTGCCTTTGGGAAGAATGGGCCGAGCGGAGAGAGTCCGCCCCACGAGGCAGAACCGATGCTAACCGGACTACCCTTCCGGACGGTCCAGACGCTCGGTTGGAGCCGCCGCCCGGGCCGGTTTCATCGCCTTCTGGAAGAAGATGAACACCCCGGCGGCAATCAGCACATCCCCCCAGCTAAAGACGTTGGGGGACGGGAAAGGACCAGGCAGGTAAAAAATGTCGCTTAAAAACTTGAGTTTTGTGCCCGCCGTCAGCAACACCGAGTTGTTCACCGTCTCGCCGGCCGCAATCGCCTGCGCCACCGCCGGGTAGCCAATCCGGGCCAGGTGCTCCGGGATCACCGGCATATGCCCGCCGTTTGCGGCAATAGCGGCTAAGTTCGCGCCCATCCCGGCGGCCACTACCGGCAGTCCGGCTATCCGCCGGTTAAGCCAGAGCGCCAAAACGATCAGACCGTAGGAAGAAAGGTGCAACCACGGCTGCCACTCGGCCGGGAGCCAGGGCAGGTCTAGGGAAAAAATCGCCACCTGGAGCAAGAGGGCCGCCGGAAACAGGTATAAATGGCGCAGCGGCAGGTCGGCGAGCGGCCGGAGCGAACCCCGGCGCAGGTAACCCACCAGGATGGAGAGCGCGGTGATTTCGAGCAAGAACATTCCTTATATGCCCTCCCTGACGCTAGATCCCGGCCGGTTATTCCTCTTTGACCTCGCGCGGCTTGCAGATGATCTCGCGGACCTCGGTATCGAAGAACTGGGGGGAATGGGCCGGCCGGACCACCAGGGCCGTATCCGCCCCGCCGCCGCTGCCAGCAACGCAAATGATGTCTTCGCCAAAGGGGATGAGGCCGGCATCGAGGGCCATAATTGCGATCTCCAGGCAAACCTTGGTGCCCTGCCCGAACATGCGCAGGGTATGGGATACGACGCCGCCGACCGAGAGGCCGCCAAACTTGTTGGTGACCGCCCGCTCGATGTTGGCAAAAACATGGGTGGTCGTCAGCACCTTATACCCCGCGTCGGTCATCGCCCGGCGGTCCGCCTCGGCCATTTCATTTTCGCCCGGGGCTTTAAACCCGCTGTGGTGAGTGACGCAGACTACGGTCGGCCCGGTCGGGGGGATTAAACGGGCCGTTTTACCGCTGTTGGACGCCACCACGATGTACCGGATGCCGTACTCCTTCGCTTTTGCCTCAGCCAGGCGGACGGTTGCTTCCGTATGGTCTTTGCCGGGTGTGGGCCAGTACATAACTCAACCTCCCATCTTCTTTCGGCCGCCCCGCCACGGCCACAGAAACGCGGGCGGGGCGATTAGGAGGAACATTTCGACATCGCCCGGCCCTTTCCCTGCCGATTGGATTAATTCCCACTCATAGCAAAAACCGGCCGGTAAACCGGTCGGTTTTTTCGTCTATTCGTCTTTGCCCCGTACCGCCCGCAGACGGTTGACGGCCCGGTGCAACGAGGCTTGGGCCCGGGCCAGGTCGAGACTCTCGCTCTGGTCCCGCAGGCGTTCCTCCGCTCTCTTTTTGGCCGATAGCGCCCGCTGCACATCGATTTCTTCCACTTTTTCGGCCGCATCGGCCAGGATGGTCACCTTCCCGGCGCCGACCTCCAAAAACCCGCCGCTCACCGCGAAGCGCACCGCTTCCCCGCCGGGGCGGACCAGGCGGACGATGCCCGTCGTCAGGCGCACGATAATGGGCATGTGCCCCGGCAAGATCCCCAGCTGCCCGGCAACCGATGGGGCCATCACCATTGCCGCTTCCTCCCGGCAGGTGTCCCCGCCGGCTTCGAGGATTTCGACCGCTATGGTTTTGGTTCTCATCCTTAAATGCTTCCTTCCAGGCTTTTCGCCCGCTCCACCGCCTGATCGACCGTCCCGACCATAAAGAAGGCGTCCTCGGGCAGAGCGTCGTACTCTCCTTCAATGATCCCCCGAAAGCCCCGGATGGTCTCAGCCAGCGGCACAAAGACCCCGGGCGTGCCGGTAAAGGCCTCGGCCACCGCAAAGGGCTGCGACAGGAAGCGCTGTACCTTGCGGGCCCGGCTGACCACGGCTTTGTCCTCATCCGAGAGTTCGCTCATCCCCAGGATGGCGATAATCTCCTGCAATTCTTTGTAGCGCTGCAGCACCTCCTGGGTCTTCACCGCCACCCGGTAGTGCTCGGCCCCAATCAGCTCCGGCTCCAGAATGCGGGAGGTGGACGCGAGTGGGTCCACCGCCGGGTAAATTCCCTGCTCCACGATGCGCCGCGACAACACGGTGGTGGCGTCGAGATGGGCAAAGGTGGTGGCCGGCGCCGGGTCGGTGATGTCGTCCGCCGGGACGTAAACCGCCTGCACCGAGGTAATGGCCCCTTCTTTGGTGGAGGCAATCCGCTCCTGCAGCGAGCCGACTTCGTTTGCGAGCGTGGGCTGATAACCGACCGAGCCGGGAATCCGCCCCAAGAGAGCCGAAACTTCTGAGCCCGCCTGAATGAAGCGGAAAATATTGTCGATAAACAGCAGCACATCGCTGTGCTCCCGGTCACGGAAATATTCGGCCATGGTCAGGGCTGACAGCGCCAGGCGAAACCGTGCTCCCGGCGGTTCGTTCATCTGGGCAAAGGCCAGCACCGTCTTATCCAGCACCCCGGACTGCTTCATATCCCGCCACAGTTCGTTCCCTTCGCGGGTGCGCTCGCCGACGCCCCCAAACACCGAGACCCCCCGGTGCTGGGTGGCGATGGTGCGGATCAGCTCCATAATCAGGACCGTCTTCCCTACCCCGGCCCCGCCAAACAGCCCGATTTTGCCGCCCCGGGGGTAGGGAGCCAAGAGGTCAATGACCTTAATTCCGGTCTCCAGCATCCCGGTTTTCGGCTCCTGGTCTTCAAAGGAGGGCGGCGCCTGGTGGATGGAGGCCGTCTCGGTCGCCGCCACCGGCCCCAGGCCGTCGATCGGTTCGCCCAGCACATTAACGATGCGCCCCAGCACCCCCCGCCCTACCGGCACCCGCACCGGCTGGGACGTATCGGTGGCCGCCGCGCCCCGGTAAATCCCCTCGGTGGAGGACAGGGCGATGCAGCGCACCACCCGGTGGTCCAAATGGTGCGAGACCTCCACGGTAATCGGTCGCTCCTCCTGGCCGCGCACGATAATTGCGTTGCGCAGGGAGGGCAGTTCCTGTCCTTCGGCAAACTGGATATCCACAACCGGACCCAGCACCTGGACGACCTTGCCTGCTTTCATGCCTGTACCTCCTTCCTCAATCCGGATTGATTTCCACCGCGCCCATGATCTCGACGATTTCCGCCGTGATCGCTTCCTGACGCGAGCGGTTGTATTCTAACTCCAGTTCGCGCACCAGATCGGTCGCATTCTGGGTGGCCGTCTCCATCGCCAGCAGGCGCGCGGCGTGCTCGCTCGCCTTGGCTTCCAGGATGGTCTGGTACAGAAGCTGGTTCACGTACTTGGGTACTAAAAAGCGAAAGACCTCGGCGGCCGAGGGCTCGAACCGGTACTCATCCGACATTTGGTCCGTAACCGCTCCGGTTGACCAGTCCGCCGGGGTCACCGGCAGCAGGCGGCGCCGCACCGGCGTTTGTTCCTGCCGCCCGCCAAAGCGGGTGTAGATCACGTTGATCTCATCGGCCTCGCCGTTGAGGAA
>CAZHIT010000003.1:22622-26924 GCA_964533125.1 uncultured Candidatus Sumerlaeota bacterium | reverse complement strand
TCCGCAAAACCGCGACTACCCCCATCATCATGCTCACCGCCCGGGGCGAAGAGGCCGAGCGGATTTTGGGCTTTGAGCTGGGGGCCGACGATTAGGTGGTGAAGCCGTTCAGCCCCCGGGAGCTGGTGGCCCGGGCCCGGGCGCTGCTGCGGCGGACGGCCCCGGCCGGGGAGACCAAAGCGATCGACTACCCCTGGCTCAGGATTGACCCGGAGGCGCGGGAGGTAACGGCCAGCGGCCGGGTGGTGGCCCTGACGCCGAAGGAGTACGACCTGCTCTGGTACCTGGCCAGCCAGCCGAATCGGGTGTTCACCCGCGAACAGCTGCTCGAAAAAGTTTGGGGTTACGATTTTTACGGCGACCTGCGGACGGTGGATACCCATATCAAGAACCTGCGCGAAAAGTTGCGGGAAGCGCCAGAGGCGCAAAACTGCATTACCACCGTCTGGGGCGTCGGGTATAAATTTGAGCCACCGAAGCGGACGGGCGACGAAGGCCGGGAAAGAAAAGAGGGCGGGGATTAACCCCGCACTCCATCAAGACGGATCATTTCGATGATGAGCGGCTGTTCGCCCTCGCGGGGCAAATAGCGGAAGAGGACCTCAAAACCGTCCGAGAGGTTTAAGTCGTCCAAGCCGGCCAGGACCGCTTCACTTAAGCGGAAGGCCCGGGCAGCGTGCTCATCCGGGACGCCGCTGATTTTGATCTCCACCGAATGGCTGTCGATTTGACCAACATACCGCCCGCTGTCGGTGATGAGTTCGTTCAATCCCCCGTGACCGTCCACCCCACCCGCCACCAGAGCGCGTCCGTCGTCCGGGATGACGGCCAGCAGGTGAGGGTAGGTGAGGGCCTGGGTGACCACCGCGCCGAGCGGCGGGATTTGCAGTTTGGCCCGGACGGTGATTTGCGTTTCGGTGCCGGTGAGCACCAGGTCCGTGAGGGCGTACCCACCGGTGCTTTTTTCGCCCACACTCAGTAAGACGTAGCGGTTACCGCCCTGGGTGAAGGAGTGGACCCCATCAACCTGGCGGTTTGCCGCGTACCACTGGGCGAACTCACCCGTGTTCAGGGCATCAAAGGCTGGCGAGGGGATGTCGATAGGCTCAAAGGGTAGCTCGCCCAGGACGATTTTGGGCTCGGGGGTGCGGGGGGTGCAGCCGGTGAGCATCAGTACCAGCAGGCCCAGCACCAGGACTGCGCTCAGGCTTCGTTTATCCATCTCCATCTCTCCTTACCGCGGTGATAACTGATGGACGCCGCCGCTGCCCGCGAAGTTCCGGGGCGCCCGGCGGCCAAAAATTATCTGGGGGCGGTGGTATTCTCCCCGCCTGGCGGGTATGGTAAGATATAAGCGGGAAATTGGGAAAATCGAGGCGAAAAAATGGAAAGAAAAGATTGGTACAAGGTTCGCTCCCGGGAAGCGGTCGCCGCGATCGGCAGCCACCTGGAGCAGGGTCTTGCGGCAGCCGAGGCGGACCGGCGCCTCTTGGAATACGGCCCCAACGAACTGACCGGCAAGGCCCCGCCGGGACTCTGGCAGCTCATCTTAAAACAACTGAACAACTACCTGGTGCTGATCCTCCTGGGGGCGGTGGGGATCTCCGCCCTGCTCGGGGAGTGGGTGGACGCGTTCGCGATTATCCTCATCGTCATCGTCAACACCGTCCTCGGGGTGGTGCAGGAGCGGCGGGCGGAAAAAGCCCTCGAGGCTCTGCAGCGGATGGCGGCGCCGACCGCTAAAGTCATCCGGGGTGGGGCGCTGACCGAGGTCCCGGGCCGGCTGCTGGTACCCGGCGACATCGTCCTCCTGGAGACCGGGAACTATGTGCCGGCCGACCTGCGCTTAATCGACAGCTTCAACCTGCGCATCGAGGAGGCCGCGCTCACCGGCGAATCGGTGCCGGTGGGAAAACGGGCCGAGACCGTGTTCGGGGAGGATGTGGCCCTGGGGAGCCGGGAGAACACCGCCTACATGAGTACGGTGGTCACGGCTGGGCGCGGGTCCGGGGTAGTGGTCTCGACCGGGATGAACACCGAAATCGGCTTAATCGCCAAAATGCTCCAGTCTTACGACGAAGGCGATACCCCCCTGCAGCGCAAGCTGGCCGGCCTGGGCAAGTTTTTGGGCACAGCGGTACTCATTATCTGCGGCATCGTCTTCCTCACCGGCGTGCTGCGGGGCGAAGAACTGTTTGGGATGTTCCTGACCGCCGTGAGCCTGGCGGTGGCGGCCATCCCGGAGGGCCTGCCGGCGATTGTAACCGTGGTGCTGGCGGTAGGGATGCAGCGCATGGTCACCCGCCACGCGATTATGAAACGCCTGCACGCGGTGGAAACCTTAGGCTCCACCACGGTGATTTGTTCGGATAAGACCGGCACCTTAACCCAGAACAAGATGATGGTCACCCACCTGTATACGGGAGGCCGAACCTATACCGTGACCGGGGAAGGCTACAACCCCACCGGGAGTTTCCTGGCCGGCCGGGAAAAGGTGAGCCCCGACCAGCAGCCGCTGATCCGGCGCCTGCTGCAGGCCAGCGTGCTGTGCAACGACGCCCGGCTGGAGCAGAGCGGCGACGGGGTGGGCAAGGGTGAACAGTGGCGGATTATCGGCGACCCGACCGAGGGGGCGCTGATTGTGGCTGGGGCCAAGGCGGGCCTGCACCGCCAGGAGCAGGAGCGGCAGCACCCGCGCCGGGCGGAACTGCCCTTTGACGCCGACCGGAAGCGGATGACGACCATCCACTCTAGTGGTGATGGCTACCTGGCCTGCGTCAAAGGCGCCCCGGACCTGATGCTGGCTCTTTGCACCGGTATCGAAACCGAGACCGGCCGGCAGCCGCTGACCGAGGCGCTGCGGGCGGAGATCCTGGCGGTTAACTCAGCCATGGCCGGTCAGGCGCTGCGGGTGCTCGCGTTCGCTTACCGCGACTATGCCGAAGTCCCGGCGGATCCGCGGCCGGAGACGGTGGAGCAGGAAATGGTTTTCCTCGGGCTGATGGGAATGATCGACCCGGTGCGGCCGGAGGCGGTGGCGGCGGTGCAGACCTGCAAGAAGGCCGGCATCCGCCCGGTGATGATTACCGGCGACTACCGCGAGACGGCGCTGGCTATTGCCCGGGAACTGGGCCTCCTGCGGGGCGGGGAGCGGGTTATGGACGGCGCCGAACTGGAACAAACCAGCGAAGAAGACCTGCGCCAACTGGTGACCGAGGTGGATGTGTACGCCCGGGTTTCGCCCGAGCATAAGGTTCGCATCGTCGACGCGCTAAAATCCCACGGGCACATCGTGGCCATGACCGGGGATGGGGTAAACGACGCTCCGGCGCTGAAGCGGGCCGATATCGGTATCGCGATGGGGATTACCGGCACCGATGTGGCTAAGGAAACGGCCGACATGATATTGACCGACGATAATTTCGCGAGCATTATCTCGGCAGTGGAAGAAGGGCGGATCATCTTCGCCAACATCCGCAAATTCGTCTACTACCTGCTGTCCTGCAATATCGGCGAGGTACTCATCATTTTCCTCTCCCTGCTGCTGAACCTGCCTATTCCCCTCCTGCCGGTGCAGCTGCTGTGGACCAACCTGCTGACCGACGCTTTCCCGGCCCTGGCTTTGGGGATGGAGCGGGGCGAGAGCGATGTGATGGACCTGCCGCCCCGCGACCCGGCAGCGCCGGTGCTCGATCGGGCGGCCTTCTTCGATGTCGGCTTGCAGAGTATCTTTATCGCCGCCGCGACCTTAGGCGCCTACTGGTATGGTCTGCGCACCTACGGGCGGACCGGGGAGAGCCTGGTGGCGGCCCGGACCATCGCTTTCTTTACCCTGGCAGTGGCCGAACTGCTCCGGGCCTACGCCAACCGCTCGGAGCGCTATTCGGCCTTCCACGCCGGCATTTTCTCCAATCCATACCTAAATGCCGGGGTCGGGGCCTCGCTCCTGATTATCGCCGCCTCCTATGTCTTCACCCCGCTGCGGGTGATGCTGAAGCTGACCGCGCTGGAGTTTCGGACCCTGGAGGTCATTTTGGCCTTCGCCCTCATCCCCTTCCTCACCACCGAGGCGCGCAAGCTGTTTCGGCGGCGCGGGTAAGGCAGAATTTTGTCGTCATTGGGAGGAAAATGGGAGAGACTAGGCGAATCTTTTACCTAAACTGATTATGGTCGATTGACTGGCCGAAGAAACAGGAGCGAAAAGTGACCATGGGGCAAAAAAGATATTGGGTTTGGCTGCTGGTGGGAATGATCGTTCTGGCGGGGTTGCTGGTTGGCTGCGGGCAGTTGGTTTCGGTGGCG
>CAZHIT010000003.1:17615-22612 GCA_964533125.1 uncultured Candidatus Sumerlaeota bacterium | reverse complement strand
GCCGCCGGAGCCGGTTGAAACCGGGACGCCGGAGCCGGAAGAGACGCCGGTACCGGAGACACCGGCCATTGATTTAGAGAAAGTGCAGCCAAACGAGCTGGGTTTAATCCCGATTTTGATGTACCACGACATCGGGCCGGAGGAAAAGGAATGGGTCCGCACCCCGGATAACTTCCGGCAGGACCTGGAACGGTTGTACGCCGCCGGCTACCGCCTGGTGGATTTGATGGATGTAGTGCACAACCGGATCGCGGTAAGCGCGGGCTGTACCCCGGTGGTCCTCACTTTTGATGACGGGACGGCCGGGCAGTTCCGCTATCTGACCGATGCCGATGGTACTACCCGGATTGACCCAGACTGCGCCGTGGGGATCCTGCGTGATTTTGCCGCAGCGCACCCCGATTTTGGCCTGGCGGCGACCTTCTACCTGTACTACCCCCGGCCGTTTCGGCAGGCGGATTCGATGGAGACCAAACTGCAGGAACTGATCAGGCTGGGTTTTTCCATCGGCAACCACACCAATGCCCACGATAACCTGGGCAAACTGTCACCGGCAGAGATCCAGGCGACGCTCGCGGCCATGGCCGGGCGCACGCAGGAACTGGTGCCGGGGTACGCAGTGACCTCCCTGGCCCTCCCAAACGGCATCAGCCCGAAGGTGGAGTGGCGCGGGTATCTGCAGGCCGGGGAGAGCGGCGGCGTAGCCTACCGCAATAACGCCGTGCTCCTGGTGGGTTCTAACCCGGCGGTGGCCCCGAACCATCGTCAGTTCGATGCCCAGCGCCTGCCCCGCATCCGGGGTTCCCAGGCGGAACTCGACCGCTGGCTTACCTATCTCTCGGACCACCCGGACAAACGCTACATCAGCGACGGGGACAAGGATACGATTACCGTGCCGGCCGCCCTGGCCGAGAATGCGGATCTGGGGCGTTTGGGGGACAAAACCCTGCGGCAGTATTAGGCCTTTGGCAGTAAGAAAAGAGAGTACGGGGTGCTCTCTTTTTCGTTGGGCTTCGCTTAGGAGGGTTATGGCGGGCATAAGTGGAATAAGACAGGTGGAGGTCGGCGGCCGGATTGAGAAAAGGCTCAGAGGGGAAAATAGGGCTGACCGCTCCGGGCCAATTCTGTGCCATGGGCGCGGAAGGACGAAGCGGCGGGAGGCCAGAAGAGCCGCGTCGCTGTGCTCCTCGCAATGACGTGAACCCGACTCTGGCTTAATGAACCGATAGTAGTGTAGAAGCGATGACCGATTGTACAGCCCCGCCGTCCCGATTGCGGCCGGCAGGGTGAGAGGAGAGTAACAATGCGAACCGAAACCTGGCGAATTGCCGGCATGACCTGCGCGGCCTGCTCGGCGGCGGTGGAGCGGGCGGTGCGCCCTCTGCCTGGAGTCAGCGCGGCGAATGTAAACCTTGCGACCGAAAAACTGACCGTCACTTATGACCCGGACCAGACGACCCCGGAGCAGATTGCGGCGGCGGTGGCGGAGGCCGGCTACAGCGCCGCCCCAGACCAAAACCGGAAGGAAGTAACCATTCCCATCGAGGGGATGACCTGAGCGGCCTGTGTGAGCGCGGTTGATCGGTCGATCAGCCAACTCCCCGGGGTCATTTCGGTCAATGTCAACCTCGCCACCAGCCGGGCGAAAGTGGTGTATGACGCCGGCCAGGTGCGCCTGTCCGAGATCAAAGCGGCCATCAGTGACGCGGGCTATACCCCCCTGGACAGCGAAACCGCGGCCACCCCCGACGCCGACCAGGAGCGCAAGAACCGCGAAATCGCGACCCTGTGGCGGAAGTTTACCCTGGCGGCGGTGTTCACCGTGCCGCTGCTGTACATTGCCATGGGCCACATGATGGGCCTGCCCCTGCCGGAGGCCCTGCACCCGGAGCACCACCCTCTGACCTTTGCGGCCGTGCAGATTGCCTTAACCATCCCCATCCTCCTGGCCGGCTCCCGCTTTTACACCGTGGGCCTTTCGGCCATCCGCCGGGGCAGTCCGAACATGGATTCCCTGGTGGCGATGGGGACCGGGGCGGCGGTGCTGTACGGGATTTTTGCCACCTGGCGCATCGCGCAGGGGCAGGAACTATACGTCATGGATTTGTACTTTGAGTCGGCCGGGGTGATTATCACCCTCATCCTCCTGGGCAAGTACCTGGAGTCGGTGAGCAAGGGCAAAACCTCCGAGGCGATTAAGAAGCTGATGGGTCTCGCGCCCAAAACCGCTATCGTCCGCAGGGAAGAAAGCGAAGCGGAGATCCCCATCGAGGAAGTGGAAGTGGGCGATATCATCGTCATCAAGCCTGGGGCTAAGCTCCCGGTGGACGGCGAAGTGGTGTTTGGGCACACGGCGGTGGACGAGTCCATGCTGACCGGGGAGAGCATCCCGGTGGAGAAATCGGTAGGCGACAAGGTGGTCGGCGGGAGCATCAACAAACTCGGGTCGATCCATTTCCGGGCCACCCGGGTGGGGCGCGACACGGCGCTCGCCCAGATCATCCGCCTGGTGGAAGACGCCCAGGGCTCCAAAGCCCCCATCGCCAAACTGGCCGACGTCGTGGCGGCGCATTTTGTACCGGCGGTCTTTGCCATCGCGGTCGGAGCCGCCCTCATTTGGTACCTCCGCGGCGCGGGCGGTGAATTTGCCCTGACCACCTTCATCACCGTTTTGGTCATCGCCTGCCCCTGCGCTTTGGGGCTCGCAACCCCCACCGCGATTATGGTCGGCACCGGCAAGGGCGCCGAGTACGGGGTGTTGATTAAGGGCGGCGAAGCCCTGGAGACGGCGCACCGCCTGCAGACCATCATCCTCGATAAAACCGGCACCATCACCGAAGGCCGTCCGGCGGTGACCGATATCATCCCTGCCGCCAGAGTGGAGCGGCAGCGCCTGCTGCAGTTGGCCGCTTCGGCCGAAAAGGGCTCCGAGCACCCTCTGGGCGAGGCGATTGTGCGCGAAGCGGAAACCGCGGGTTTGGAGCTATTGCCGGTAGAGCGGTTTGAGGCCATCCCCGGCCATGGCATCGCGGTGACCGTGGGCGGGACGCCGATGCTGCTGGGGAACCGCAAGTTGCTGCAGGACCGGCAGATCGACCTGGCCGGTATGGAGGCGACGGCGGACGAACTCGCCGAAGCGGGGAAGACCCCGATGTATGTAGCGATGGATAACCAAGCCGCCGGGGTTATCGCCGTGGCCGACGTGGTCAAGCCGAACAGCGCGAAAGCCATCCAGCGCCTCCACGCCATGGGCCTGGAGGTGATCATGCTCACCGGTGACAACCGCCGGACGGCGGAAGCGATCGCCCGCCAGGTGGGGGTGAACCGGGTGCTGGCCGAGGTCCTGCCCCAGGACAAGGCGAACGAAGTGAAAAAGGTCCAAGGGGAAGGGCGCAAGGTGGCCATGGTGGGCGACGGCATCAACGACGCCCCGGCCCTGGCCCAGGCCGACATCGGCATCGCCATCGGTTCCGGCACCGATGTGGCTATGGAATCGGCGGATATTGTGCTCATGAAAAGCGACCTCCTCGATGTGGCTACGGCCATCCAACTGAGCAAGAGCACCATCCGCAACATCAAGCAAAACCTGTTCTGGGCTTTTGCCTACAACACCGCCGGGATCCCCTTGGCGGCCGGGCTGTTCTTCGCCTTTGGCGGGCCGCGACTAAACCCCATCTTCGCGGCGGCGGCCATGTCCTTAAGTTCCGTGTCGGTAGTCAGCAACGCTTTGCGGTTGCGGGGATTTAAGCCGTACAGGTAAAGAATGTTTTACGCAGGGTTAACGGCATCTTCACCGATGCGGTGTATATTAGAGTCAGAGATGGATAGCCGCCTGCCGCGGCGGCCGGGCCGGATGTCAGATCAGTTTAGCGGAGGTGCGGGAGAGATGGATGAGGAACGGGAGCGCAGGATTGAGGATGCTTGGCCGGAAGCGCCGGAGGGTGGACCAGATGAGGTTTTGGCCGATGCTCCAGCCGAAGGGTCAGAGTTGGTGTCAGCGGAGGCTCCAGGCGAGGCAGCAGAGCCGGTGTCGGCGGAGGCTCCAGCCGAAGGGTCAGAGCCGGCGACGGCAGAGGATCGATCCGAAGGGTCAGAGCCGGCGACGGCAGAGGATCCAACCGAAGGATCAGAACCAGTGACAGCAGATGCTCCACCGGAAACCGGGGATCTGCTGATTGACGAAACTGCCGCGGCGGCCGAAGGAACTAATGCGCTTAATGCGGAGGAGCTGTCATCAGCAGCCCCCGAAGTCTCAGCCGCGCCGGCACTCCCCCGCCGGCGCCGGCTCCGGGTGCCCGGCTTAGTCCGAACGGCCGCCGCTTACCTGGTGGTGGCCCTCTTGGGCGGGGTGGCGGGCGGTCTGTTAGTGGGGCGGATGACCCCGAAAGTCCAGGCGCCGGCGGCCGGTCTCCCGCTGTCCATCCTGTCAACCACCGGTGAAGGCGATGGTACTCTGCTCCCAACCGCGGGCGGGGAGACGATAGCGGTGACCGCAGAAGAAGCGAACACCATCACCGTGGTGGACGCGGCGCTGCCGAGCGTGGTGCAGATTCGGGTGCAGGGTGTCACCAGCGGCTACAGCGTCGCGATTCCCACCCAGGGCGTGGGCTCGGGGTTTGTGTACGATTACCAGGGGCATATCGTGACCAACAACCATGTGGTGGAGGGGAATACCTCCATCGAGGTGATCTTCCCGGACGGCAGCAGCCAGACGGCGAAGGTGGTGGGCACGGACCGCCTGTCGGACCTGGCGGTGATTAAGGTGGACCGCCTCCCGGCCGGCGTAGCCCCGCTGCCCCTGGCGGATTCGGCCAAGGTGAGGGTGGGCCAGAAAGCCATCGCCATCGGGTACCCGCTGAGCGGGGAGGACACCAGCAGTATGGGCCTCAACCGCAATCCCTCCGTGACCCAGGGGATTATCAGCGCCACCGACCGGGTGATGCCGGTGATGAATGAGCGCAATTCCCGGGTGAAGGATTTTGAGATCGAAGGACTGG
>CAZHIT010000003.1:0-17605 GCA_964533125.1 uncultured Candidatus Sumerlaeota bacterium | reverse complement strand
CATCATCGCCGGCGCCGAGGGGATTGGGTTTGCCGTGCCGGCCAGTACGGTGCAGGTGGTAGTGCCGGAACTGATTGACAGCGGATCGGTCGAACGGCCGTTTTTGGGGATTACATTTGTGGACCTGTCGCTGAGCGGCGAAGTTCTGGGCGAGGTGCCTCAGGTGCCGGGAAAGCAGGGGGTGCTGGTTATCGAGGTCCAGGCCGGGTCGCCTTCGGATAAGGCCGGGCTGCGCGGGACGGCCCGCCGGCAGACGAACCTCGGGTACGTGGTCACTTCGCCGGGCGATGTGGTGACGGCCATCAACGGCAACGCCGTAAACGGCACGACGCTCGCGGGTGAGATCCTGAAGTATAAGGCTGGCGACAAGGTGCGCCTGTCCGTGTACCGGGACGGGCAGACGCTGAGCCTGGAGGTTACGCTGACCACGCGGGAGTAGGCTCGCGGGGCGTTGAGGAAGAGTATAGATCGGGCGAAGAGAGGCGGCGGAGGCTGCCTCTTTTTGTTGTGCCCAGAGCCGGGTGAGGGGCAGGCGGCGGGGAGCAGCCGGGAGGCGAGGGGCAGGAAAGCGGCAAGCCGGGAGACGAGGGGCAGGACGAAGGCGGCAAGCCGGGATGTTAATGGCAGGCGTATCGTATGCAAAAAAATTGCATAGACTGCATATCCATCCCTGGTTTCAGGCGATTGCGCCGGGGAGGGTTGGATATTTATGCGGATGGGGAGGGCGAAAGCAGACAGCGTGAAGTGCGCCGGCAGAGCTTTCGCAGCGGCGGCAGCGGCGAGGGTGAGAGTGACCAGGAGGACAAGCCGAAAAGACATAAAAATCCCTCCCCGATAAGCGTGGCTGGTTCGGTCCGGTATTGTCCTAGTTTCAGCATAACAGAAAAACGAGGCCGTAAACGGAAAGAAATCGGAAAAATCTCGGAAATTGTGATGCAGAGGAGGGGCAAGGTGATTGGGGACAGTACTCGCGTCACACGCTCTTGGTGACGGGGGGCCTGTCGCCGTGGTATGGGCGAGGGGCATAGTAACGACTGAGGCCGACGGGTTTGAGTGGGGGACGGAGGGACGAGAAACCCTCACCCTTAATCCCTCTCCCACATCGGTAGAGGGAAATTATGGAATAAGCTGACGGGGGCGACGATGGCAGCAGCGGCGGCCGGCCTGGCGTGGGTGGGAGTGGTGACGAGATCCTTCGACTGCGCTCAGGATGACGTTTCGACCTTGACTGCTGACAAGGTTTTTGTGTCTTCGCGGGAGATAATAGGGCAAATGGCCGGAACACACAGAGCCGTTTTATCCAGAGTTACCAACAGCACCTGTGGATAACAAAACGCCGGCTCCGGTTCATGAGCCGGCTCCGGTCGCCCCCCCAGACCCCCCCTAGAGTATTATAAACCCCTAGGGTTTCTAGATTCTTTCTAGGTTACGACTAGGTCTAGGTTACGACTAGGATTGGATTACGGGTGCAACTGATAGCGGTTGATTGCAGTTGATTTCGGCTGCTATCAATTGCTATCAAGCGCTGGCAGCGGATATCTTCTGCTTGGCGAGCCTGTTTTCAACAGAGTTATCAACAGTGATTGTGGATAAGTGTGTGTCAAGGGGACTGTCCCTCTGACACAGGGCGGGCTGGCGCGGAAACCAGCCCCTACAACCGGATAAGAGCGAGGGGGACGGCAGAGGCTGGTCGGCATAGCTGTGACATAAGAACCGTCCCCTGGTCATACAAAAAATGGATGATAAACAACGCAAATAAATCGTTGACAGATATATCAGAAGGTGATATATTAAATATATCGTGAGACGATAGAACGGAGGTTGAGCAGTATGCCGGAAAATACACCATTGACAGAAGCCCTGTTCTACATCCTGCTGGCGGCACGGGCGCCAAACCACGGTTACGGCATTATCCAGGAGGTGGAGGCCCTCACCGGGGGGCGGGTGACATTAGGGCCGGGGACGCTGTACGGGGCGATAAACTCGATGCTGGCCAAAGGGTGGCTCCGCCTGTACAGCGAGGATAAGGAGTCGCGCAAGAAAAAGGAATACCTGATTACCGACCAGGGGAAAGAGGCTTTTCGGGCGGAAACCGAGCGGCTGCAGGAGCTGCTGACGAACGCGGGGAAAATGGAGGAAAGAGGGGATAAATAATGGTGCGGTTTAAGATTTATTACGATAAGGACGAGGAGGAAGTGTGGCTGAAGCAAATGGTGGCCCAGGGCTGGGCGCTGCGCAAATTCTTTATGGGTTTCTATACTTTCGAGCCCTGCACGCCGGGAGAATACCACTACCAAATCGATCTGCTGGACAACTGGAACGGAGACAAGGCCGCCTACACCGCGTTTATGCAGGACCTGGGAGTGGAGGTCATTGCCCAGTGGTGGCGCTGGGTGTACCTGCGCAAGAAGGCCGCCGACGGGCCGTTTGAGATGTATACCGACGTGGAGTCGAAGATCACCCTGTACCGCAAGATCAAGCAGTTCTTCCAGGTCGCGCTGGTGATCGAGCTTAGTAGCCTGGTGGTGGAACTGGCGGCTGCGCTGCGGACCGGCAGTGTGCTGTTCGGCGGGTTTACAATATTGCTGGGGCTGATTTCGGCGGCGATGCTGAAGGTGATTTGGAAATGCCAGTGGCGGATTGAGCAGTTGGAACAGGGGAAAACCGGTTGAGGCAAAGTGCGCAAACAGGCTGAAGCTAAGGGGGAAAATCAGGGGCGGACTGTGGTGGGCTCAGGCAGATAACAGGTGAGGAACAGGCGGTAACAGGTACGGTGGTTCGCGGCGGATGACCCAGGATCGGGCTCTGTGGTACAATGGAGGAAGCAGCCAAAGCGGTTTGGCGGATCAGAATAGCCAAAGGGGGACAGAGCATGGCCAGACAACCAATCGAGAAAATGAGTATTGCCCGTATCTACCCGCTTCTATTGGCCAAGGCAGTAAAGAAGGGCCGGACACAGGCGGAAGTGGACGCCGTCATCGGGTGGCTGACCGGGTACAGCCCGGACGATCTGGCCGGGATGCAGGA
Organism: uncultured Candidatus Sumerlaeota bacterium; assembly: GCA_964533125.1. Lineage (GTDB taxonomy): Bacteria > Bacillota > SLNR01 > SLNR01 > JBMNPB01 > CAZHIT01. The sequence continues at coordinate 14,578 of CAZHIT010000003.1, read as the reverse complement.
AAATGGGCCGGACCTCGCGACCTTCTTCGCCGAGGCGCCCCGGATGAACCCGGCGCGGGAGCTGATTACCGGAGTGGTGTGCGGCGTCCGGGTGGAGGACATCACCGATCCAACGTTGCGGGAGATCAGGTACATGGATAAGCTGATTGACGAGCTGGCCAAGGGGAAGAAGCTAGAGAAGATAATGCGGCAGGGGTGAGCGGGCCGGCGGCGGGGCGGTGAAGACGACCCAAAAGACGAGATAATGGCAGGATTCGACTGGAACAGGTTGAATATCCTGCCATATTTTGCTATATTAGAGGTGTGGCAGTTGTGCCGGCGCCCGAGGGGCAGAACAGCGAGAGGGGCAGTGCGTGATGACCGATGCCCGGCCAAACGATAAGTTGACGAACAAAAAAGAACCGGTGCTGATAAAATCGAAGCAACGGGTCAAAAAGCACGGGGAAGTCTTTACCCCCCAATGGGTGATTGACAAGATGATGGGCATTCCGGGGATCGAGGAGAAGGCCAGGGATGTGTTTGCGACCTTCCTTGAGCCGAGTGCGGGTGAAGGCGCGTTTTTACTCGCGATCCAGAACTTGAAGCTGCAGGCGGTAACGGATAAGTACAGCGAGGACGCCTGGGGCCGTTATGCGCTGTGGGCGCTCTCGAGCATCTACGGCATCGAGTTCCTGGAGGACAACCTTGGGATCGCCAGACAGAATATGCTTGACGGTTTCGCCCACTGGTACGAAACAGCGCACCGGGAACCGATAGACGAACAATCCGATCTGTACCAATCGGCCCGGACAATCATTTGGGCGAATATCGTGCAGGGCGATGCGCTCGCGCACCAGAACGCCGTGGGCGAGGACATAACCTTTAGCCGCTGGAAACCAACAGACGATACCCATAGGCAGGTCCGACGGATTACCTTTGCTTACGCTTCCCTGCTCAGGGACGAAAGCCAGAAGGAAAGCAATATCCAGGTGAGTTGGCTGGATGCGGGAGGGAAGCCCGGCAGCTTTGCCGAGACCGACGGTGACGACGAAGACGTTTCGATGGTGCAGGCTTATGCGGTGGCGGACATCGAGCAGGTGTGGAGGGAAGAGAAGAAAACAGCGGATGGCACTAAGGAAGACTTCATGTTTGATGTGGTGATCGGTAACCCGCCGTACCAGGAGGAAGCAAAAGGAACTAGTTCGAGCGATGATCCAATTTACCATCTGTTTATGGACGAAGCTTATAAATTAGCCTATAAAGTAAGCTTTATTACACCCGCCAGGTTTCTGTTTAATGCGGGGAAAACACCTAAAATATGGAATGAAAAGATGCTCAGTGATGCTCATTTGAAAATCGTGTATTATGAACGCGACAGCAGCAAGGTATTTGCAAACACTTCGATTCCGGGTGGGGTAGTAGTTACGTATCGAGATAATAGCAGCATTTCAGGCGGTATCGGCCATTTTACCGGTTTTACGCAACTTGAGAAAATCGTAAAGAAAGTGGTGGCTGAGGGTTTTGACAGCATACAAGGTATTATCTATCCCCAAAGCAAATTTGATTTGGAAAAGTTGTTCGCCGATTATCCTGAATACAAAACCAAAATCGGCAATGAAGGAAAGGACAAGCGTTTTCGTCCAAATGCTATGGAAGTATTAAGCGTTTTTACGCATCAAAAGCAAAATACAAGTGATATAAAAGTTTTAGGCCTAGTGAATCGACAGCGTACTTTTCGTTATATACCACGAAAGTATGTGGAGATATCAGACTGGGTTGATAAGTACAAAGTTGTGGTATCGGCCTCAAATGGAGCTTCGGGAGCACTGGAGGACAGCGCGGCGCGTCTGATTAGTAAACCAGAATTAGGGGACAAGCAGATGGGATTTACGCAGACATTTATTGGTTTCGGCCAATTTGATGCAGTGGAAGAAGCTCAAAATCTGTTGAAATATATTAACACGAAGTTTTCTCGTGTGTTGCTTGGGGTATTAAAAGTGACACCGCGTAACACAGTTGAAACTTGGAAGTATGTCCCCCTCCAGGACTTCACCCCTGCTTCAGACATTGACTGGTCGAGGTCAGTCGCCGAGATCGACCAACAGCTATACCGGAAGTACGGTCTGGACGAAGCCGAGATTGAGTTCATCGAAACGCACGTAAAGGAGATGGGGTAATGGCCGGCACGATAATCAAGACGATCGATCAGGCGAGCCCAACCATCTACGCCTACACCACTCCGAACGATGCGTCTAAACAAGGCTGGGTGAAGATTGGCTATACGGACCGGGACGCCGAAACGCGCATCCGGGAGCAGACGCATACGGCTGATACCAAATACGTGCTGCTCTGGGCCCGCGAGGCGAGGTACGCGGACGGCGAATACTTCACTGACGCGGATTTCCACTCGTTCCTGACGCAATGTCGGATTGAACGGGGCAAATTCCAGACCACCGGCCGGCAGTCGGAGTGGTTCTATTTCGGCTCGGGGCAGGAGGAGCAGGCGGAAGTGCTGTTCCGGGAGTTTGTCGCCAGGGATTATAAGCGGATAATGAACCCGGCCATGGGGAGCCAGTACCAACTGCGGGAGGAGCAAGCGGAGGCGGTGGGGCGGACCCTGGCCTATTTGAGGGCGGAGAAGAAACCGGCGGAGTTTCTGTGGAACGCGAAGCCGAGGTTTGGGAAGACGCTGGCGACTTACGATTTGGTACGCCAGGGCGGGTTTAAGAAGGTCCTGATTGTAACGAACCGGCCGGCGGTGGCAAATTCGTGGTACGACGATTTTGTGAAGTTCATCCAGTGGCAGGAGCCGGGGATGTTCTTTATCTCGGGCACGGATGCGCTGAAGAATACGGGGGCACTGACCCGGGCCGCGTATCTGAAGGTGCTGGATACCTTGCCGGCCGGGGGAGGCCCGGATATCCGGCAGGTGGCCTTTGTGAGCTTACAGGACCTGAAGGGAGCATACGCTTTCGGGGGCGAGTACCACAAGCTCGAGTGGGTGGCCGACACCGGCTGGGACCTGCTGGTGGTGGACGAGGCACACGAAGGGGTGGATACGAGCAAGACGGACTGGGCGTTTTCCCACATAATACGGAGATTCACTCTGCAGATGTCCGGCACACCTTTTAAGGCCATCGCCAACAGTAAGTTTGGCGCGGAGCAGATATTCAACTGGTCGTACGCCGATGAGCAGGAGAAGAAGCAAAACTGGGACTACAACCAGGGCACCAATCCGTACGAGCCGTTGCCGCAGCTAAATATGTTTACCTTCCAGCTGTCGGCGATGATTGAGGAGAAGCTGCGGGAAGGGCAGACGATAGGGGATACCACATACGATTTTGCTTTTGACTTAAACGAGTTTTTCGCGGTGGAAGAGGGCAAGACGACGTTTAAGCACGAGAAGGACGTCCAGCGGTGGCTTGGGCGGCTGACGAAGAACGAGAAGTATCCGTTTTCGACGCCGGAGCTGCGGCGGGAGCTTAAGCACACCTTTTGGTTGTTGAACCGGGTGGCGAGCGCCAAGGCTTTGGCCAAGCTGCTCGGTGACGATGCGGTGTTTATGCACTACAAGGTCATTATCGCGGCGGGCGACGGCAAGGACTTGACCGAGGAAGCCGGGGATGTGGCCGCCAACGAGAAGAGCTACGATAAGGTGCGCCAGGCCATCGCCGAAAACGAGTACACGATTACGCTGAGCGTGGGCCAGCTGACCACCGGGGTGACTGTCCCTGAGTGGACGGCGGTGATGATGCTGAGCAACGTGGCAAGCCCGGCGCTGTATATGCAGGCGGCCTTCCGGGCGCAGAATCCGTATCACTACCAGAAGAACGGCAAGTACTACAAGAAGGAAAACGCCTATATCTTTGACTTTGCCCCGGACCGGACCCTGGTGATGTTCGATGACTTTGCCAATAAGTTGGTGGGGGACGGGAGCGGCAGTGGGAGCGGCAAGGACCGCCAGGAGAATATCCGCCGGCTGCTGAACTTTTTCCCGGTAATCGGTGAGGACGAGCAGGGACGGATGGTGCCGCTGGACGCGACCCAGGTGCTGACCATCCCCCGGACCATATTGGCGACCGAGGTGGTTAAGCGCGGCTTTATGAGCAACCTGCTGTTCGCCAATATCTCCGGAATCTTCGCTTTGCCCAAAGAGATTGTGGATGGAATCCTGAGCGGGCTCCCGGTAGAGAAACAAGGGAAGAAGGATAAGGGCGCGCCGCCCATTGACCTCAGTGGGATCGAGGTTGACGAGGCGGGCAAGGTGGTCGTGCCGGCGGAGATGGTGATCAATAAACAGAACGAGTTGTTTGGTGGTAAAGTGTACGACATCACCCCGGTGGCCGAGGTGATTGCGTCAACCGTGGAGGAAGTGCCGCCTGCGTATCCGGTGCCGCCGAGGGTGACCGCGAAGATCGTGGAGACGGCAATGGAGGTGGCCAAGCCGATTATCGTGGAGACGGTGAAGGTCGGGTTTGACCTGAACCGGGCGCAGGCGGACCAGATCGAGAAGAAGCTTAAGGACGTGTTCACGGATAAGGTAGCGAAGGTTGAGGCGGATAATTACCGGAAGCAGTTTACCGTCCGGCAGAAGGCGCAAGCAGAGATCAAGGCGGCGGAGAAGGAGATGCCGAAAGAGGCGGCCGCGGCAGCGATCAAGGAAATCGAGGCGAAGCAGCAGGCGGAGTATGAGCGCTTGCAGGCGGAGTTTGCCCAAAACCTGAACGAGATGATCCGGGCGACCATCGAAGAGCAGAAGACGACGCAGGTGGAGGAGCAAGCGCGCATAGCAGCCGAGAAGAAGAAGGATTCGAAGGAAGAGGAGGTCCGGGGGCATCTGCGCGGCTTTGCGCGGACGATTCCGAGTTTCCTGATGGCCTACGGGGAGCGGGGAACGACCCTCGCGAACTTCTAGAGTTATACCCCGGATGAGGTGTTCCGGGAAGTGACCGGGATAACGGAGGAGCAGTTTAGGTTTTTGCGAGACGGAGGGACTTATACGGACGAGAAGACGGGGGAAGAGCGGGAATTTGCCGGCGGGTTGTTTAACGAGATCGTGTTCGATGGGGCGATCCAGGAGTTTTTGAACGTCCGCGAGCGGTTGGCCGATTATTTTGACGATTCGCAGGAAGAGGATGTGTTCAATTACATTCCGCCACAGGAGACGAACCAGATCTTCACGCCGAAACAGGTGGTACAGATGATGGTGCAAAAGCTGGAGGATGAGGACCCGCACGTGTTCGAGAATCCCGATAAGACCTTTATCGACCTGTTCATGAAATCTGGTCTGTACATCACGGAATTGGTTAAGCGGCTGTTCAATAACCCGGTGATGAAGGCGAAGATACCGGAGGACGAGGCGCGGCTGAAGCATATTTTGGAGAAGCAGGTGTATGGGCTCGCACCGAGCGATATCATTTATCACATCGCGACCAACTACATCTTTAGCTTTGATCCGGAGGGTAAGATCAGCCGGAAGAATTTCCGGCACGTCGATGCCCGGCCGGCGGTGAAGGCGGGGAAGCTGAAGGAGCTGCTGCGGGAAACGTTTGGGGGGTAGGAGGTACGGGGTTGGCCGGCATATGGAGCCGTTGAGCAGCGGCACGGCAGAAAAGATGAAGGGGCAATAACCATGTTATCGTGACGGTACCCGATAAGTGATCCCCCGCGGCACGGGCGATTCGTGAATCGCCCTACGGGACCGACCTCCAGTTACTTCCTTTCCTTTTTCCCTTACCCATTCCCAGTTGATCCACCTGTTCCACCCATCACCGCCGGCCAACCCGAAACCAACCTTCACCTGGTGCCAATTAGTCTACAGGTAAAACAAAGCACTGGGACGAGATTGCCGCGCCGCCGCGAGATCATGGCGGCTCGCAATGACGTGAAACGGGAGCAACTATCCAACCAACACCCGAGCGGCCTCCACGGCGGCACGGGCAATTCGTGAATTGCCCCTACAAAGAGGGGAATCGACCGCAGCGGTGTGGATGATGATGACAGGTGCGGACGGACGCACTGACCAGTCACTGCGTTGAGATTGGAACGGGGGAACAGCGGTGCGGAATGGCCGTACCGGCCCCGGTTGTCACCCTTTGCCGCCGCCTCCGTAGAATAACAACAAAGCCGCTCCAAGCGGCGGGCGGAGGGGGGTAGGCGGATGAACAGCCGGCGTCTGGTGTATGGTATTACCCTGGGCGGGGTCCTGACCGCGCTAACCGTCCTTCTGCAGTTAGCTCCCCTGCTGCTGCCGGGTCTGGGCCTGGTGCTGAGCCCCTTTGGCACGCTGCCAATTGCCATAGCGGCGGCCTACCATCCGCTGGTGGGGGTACTGACGCTGGTGACTTCAGGGTTCATCGCGGCCGGGTTTAACCCGACGGAGGCGGTGGGCTTGCTGCTGACATCCGGGCCGCTGGGGATAGCCCTGGGGTTGACGGGGCGGGGTCGAGGGTTAGTGGGACCGACTCTGGGAGGCGGAGCGGTGCTGACGGCGGGGATCTTATGTCTGAATAACCTGTTGGGCATCCCAGCCTTTGGCGGGGCCAGGCAACTGTTTCCGTGGCTGGGGGCGGCGGGGGCGTATCTGCTGTTTGCGCTGATTTATGCCTTTGCCTGGGCACGGGTGGTGCGGCGGGTGATCGGGCAACTGGATGGGAATCCAACCCTGCGGTTTCGGGCATGAGCGGATGTGAAAAAATACTTGACGGCGGGCGGCATTAGTATTAGAATACAAGGAAACCCAAGAATGGCGATGAGGGAGACAGGGGTCCGAAAAAGGCAGGTTCAGAGAGCCGGTGGCTGCTGCGAACCGGTACTGCCCGGCGGTAACCAATCACTCCCGAGCTGCACCCCCGAACCGCAAGTAAGGGGTGCCGGTTAGCCCCGATAAAAGGCTTAGGCTTGTTAGAGCTGAAGGTGACGCCGCTGTGTTTGGCGTAATTGAGGTGGTACCGCGGGTAACCCCGTCCTCGGAATTTATTCCGGACGGGGTTTGTGTTTTTTATCTGCGGGTGCGCCAGAGGACGCCGGGCAGGTTTTGGCCGCCGGAATGGGACGAAAAGCCGCTGCCAGGGGATAAACCAGGGTAAGATGCCAGACAATAAAAACGGGAGGGATAACAATGAGTATCAGCGCAGACCAGGGCGGCAGCCAAACCCAGTTCGCGGTTGCTCTCGCCGATATCCGGCGGGCGGCAGAGCGGCTGAAAGGCGACATCACGGCGACCAACCTTATCCGCAGCCGGGTCTTCAGCGAAGAGTGCGGCAACGAGGTGTATCTAAAACCGGAAAATCTGCAGGTGACCGGGTCATTTAAAATCCGGGGGGCCTACAACCGGATTGTGCAGCTGTCGGAGGCCGAAAAACAGCGGGGCCTGGTTACTTCTTCGGCCGGCAACCACGCCCAGGGGGTGGCCTACGCGGCGCAGAAACTAAACGCCAAAGCGGTGATCGTGATGCCCAAGGCCACACCGCTGATTAAGGTGGATGCCACCCGCAGCTACGGCGCGGAGGTGGTGCTGGCCGGCAATTATTACGACGAGGCGTACGCCGAAGCGCGGCGGCTGGAGCGGGAGCGCGGCCTGGTGTTTGTGCACCCCTTCAACGACTGGGAGGTAATCGCGGGTCAGGGGACGATCGGTCTGGAGATCCTGGCCGAGCTGCCGACGGCGGACGCCATCCTGGTGCCGGTGGGCGGGGGCGGCTTAATCAGCGGGATCGCGATTGCGGCGAAGGCGATTAACCCGGCGGTGCGGATTATCGGGGTGGAGCCAACGGGGGCGAACGCGATGCAGTTGTCGATGACGAATAAGCGTTTGACCAGCTCGGACATCGTGAGCACGATCGCGGACGGGGTGGCGGTGAAGACCCCGGGCGAAAATCCCTTCAGCGTGGTCCGGGAGCTGGTGGACGAGATCATCACTGTGACCGATTATGACCTGATGGAGTCCTTCCTGGTCCTGCTGGAAAAACATAAGCTGCTGGCGGAGAACGCCGGGGTGCTGCCCCTGGCGGCTTTGAAGAAGATCCCCGGGACCGGGCAGAAGCTGGTGTGCGTGATCAGCGGCGGCAATATCGATGTTCTGACCATCGCTTCTTTGGTCAACCACGGTCTGGTGTCGCGGAACCGGATTTTCTGCTTCGCGGTGGAGTTGCCGGATATCCCAGGCGAGCTGAACAAGATTTCGCGGGTGCTGGCCGAGCAGTACGCCAACGTCATCCAATTGGACTACGACCAGTTTAAGGCGCTGGACCGGTTCCGCAAGGTGGTGCTGGAGATTACGGTGGAGACGAACGGGAGCGAGCATATGCGGCAGATTACCCAGGCGCTGGAGCAGGCGGGGTACAGCCTGAAGCGGGTGTACTAGGCCGGGCGCGGTGTAGAACGCGGGAAAAAGCCAGGTCCGGAGCACCGCCGCGGCACGGGCCATTCGTGAATCGCCCCTACAGGCGGGTGGTGCGGGGGCGCGGGGCAGAACGCGGGTAAAAGTCAGGTCTGGAGCACCGCCGCGGCACGGTCTTTCGTGAATCGATCCCTACGCAACGGGAGGGACGAGGATACGACAGGGGCGCGGGGGTGCGGGGTAGAACGTGAGAAAAAGCCAGGTCCGGGGCGGGCGGCCGTTCCGGGTCTGGCTTTTTGGTTGGGGGGGGGATGGTCCCATTGGCACACAGGCGTATCAGAGCAAGGCCGGTCGCCCATTGCGGCACGGGCGATTCGTGAATCGTCCCTTACACCGCCCTCACCCTGTATCCCTCTCCCGCTGCGGGAGAGGGAAATTGTGGTAAGAACGAAGCAGAACGCCGCGAGGGCGCGGTGAATCGCCCCACCATAGGGGGAAAGCGTCACTGTGCGGTTACAGATAAGGATTGGCCCGAAGGCACGGCTTTGGGGGCACAGCGGAAGGCATCAGCGGTCGAGCATCCCCTGGTGTTTGTACACCTCAAAGGGGAGGTCGGCGCAGTCCTCCAGGTCTTTGTGGGTGACTTCGGTCACGGCCACTTCGGCCAGGACGAGGCGTTCTTCGTTCCCGGCGCAGTCAAGGATATGGCCCTGATAATCGATGATTTGGCTTTCTCCCCGGAAAGTGAGGGGTTGGCCGTGGAAGCACTCGGTGCTGATGCTGTTCGAGACGGCGAGGAAGACTTTGTTTTCCATCGCCCGGACGCGCATCACCTCGAGGGTTTTGGGGCTGTAGATGAGGGCGGAGTGGCAGACGACCTGAGCGCCCTTAAGCATCAGCTCGCGGATGCTCTCGGGGAACCACCCTTCAAAGCAGATGATGACCCCAACTTTGCAGCCATTGATGGGGAAGACGGCGGATTCGGTGCCGTAAGCGTAGAACTCGGTTTCGTCGCGGGTAAGGTGCCGCTTGCGGTGCTTGCCGATGTACCCTTCGGGTCCGGCGACGACGGCGGTGATGTACAGATGCCCGGCTTCGGCTTCGACGATGGTGCCGATGAGGTGGCAGCCAGTATCGGCGGCGAGGCGGACCAGGGCGGCGGTGGTCTCGCCGCCGGGGACGGCCTCGGCGATGGCCTCTAGCTCGGCGCGGGTGTCGTAAAAGTAACCGGTGGAGAACAGTTCGGGTAGGACGGCCAGGTCAACCCGGTGCCCGGCGAGCAGGGCGGCGACTTTGGCCAGGTTGGCGGGCTTGTCGCCTTTGACGATGTCCATTTGGACGGCGCCAATGAGCAAGTTTATCTCTCCCTCCTGTGTCCTTACCCCGTATCCCTTCTCCCGTTGCGTGCCGGGAGTTGGTCTACGGGTGGCCGATGCCGCGCTTTAGTATTGCGGGTGGGCGCGGGTGGAGGCGAGAACCAGGATGACCATTAGGAGCTGGAAGGCGGTCCGGATGTTGTCCTGCACAAATTCCAGCCGGCGCGGGCCGATGCGCCGCACGCCGGGGATCATGGCGCCGAGGTCGGCCATCCCGGCGGCGGTGAGCTCGAGTTCGACGGTGACGGGGGCGGCGACAGTTAGGGGCTTAATCTCTTTGATCTTGGTCAGGGCTTCGGCCGTTTCTTTGCGGATCATCTCGGCGGTGACGCTGGGCGCGAGGCAGTTAGCGGCGTACCGGCCGACACCTTGCTTGACTTCGACGGTGGAGATGCCGGGGATGAGGGCTTTAGCTTCGGCGGCGAGGGAAGAATCGCCGGTGACGAGGACGACGGGTACGCCGTAGGAGCCAGCGATGGCAGCGTTGACGCCGGTTTCGCCGTATTCGTTACCGTTAATCTTGACCCAGTGCAGTTCTTTGGGGTAGTAGGTGTGGTCCATGACCGAGTCGGCGGTGCCGGATTTGCCGTGGTAACCGACAAAGAGGCAGGCGTCGAAGGAGGCGTCCAGGCCCTGCATCATGGAGAAGGGCTTGTTGGTGCCGCTGATGAGGCGGGCCTGGGGGTTGAAGTCTTCGATGAGGATGTTGCGCATGGAGCTGTGGGAGTCGTTGACGAGGATTTCGGTGGCGCCGGCGGCGAGGGCGCCTTCGATGGCGGCGTTGACATCGGCGGTCATGAGTTTGCGGGCAGGTTCCCACCCGGCGGAGGCGCGCAGGGTCTGGTCGGGGCTGACGACCCCGGTGATGCCTTCCATATCGGCGGAGATAAAGACCTTCATGCTTATTCCTCCTTCGTATTTTTTGGCGCGCGCGTGTCTTAGGGTATTAGTTCGGTGCCGGGCGGGCCAATCCTGCCGGGGGGAAGGGGGAGGCGAGGGGAAAGGTGTGCCAGGAGAACCGTCCCCTTGTCACACCTGGGTGACGAGATCCTTCGACTAGGCTCAGGCTGACGTGCCTGGGTGACGAGATCCTTCGACTGCGCTCAGGATGACATGGCTGGCAAGGAAGACAAAGAAAGACCACCTCGGCGGCGAGGTGGTCTTTTGTTGCCGGAGGAAGCCTATTTGGCTTGGAGGTAGCCTTCGGCCTGGAGCAGCTCGGCCATGAGGACTGCGCCGCCGGCCGCGCCGCGCAGGGTGTTGTGGGAGAGGCAGACGAACCGGTAGTCGAAGATCTGGTCGGGACGGAGACGGCCGATGGTGATGCCCATGCCTTGTTCCAAATCGCGGTCAAGGCGGGTCTGAGGCCGGTCGGGGGCGTCAAAATAAGTGAGAAACTGCTTGGGGGCGCTGGGGAGGGCGAGTTCCTGGGGCCGGCCGCGGAATGCGTGCCACCGCTCTTTCATGGTGTCCATATCGGGTTTGCGCTCAAAGCGGACATGAACGGCGGCCATGTGCCCGTCCTGCACCGGTACGCGCAGGCACTGGGCGGAGATCTCGGGTCCGGCGGCGAAATTGATGACCCCGTCCGCGACCCGGCCCCAGACCTTGAGGGGTTCCTGTTCGCTTTTTTCTTCTTCGCCCTTGATGAAGGGAATGACGTTATCCACCATTTCTGGCCAGGTGGCGAAGGTCCGCCCGGCGCCGGAGATGGCCTGGTAGGTGCAGGCGATGACCTGGCGCGGCCCAAAATCCTGCAGGGGGTGCAGGGCCGGCACATAGCTTTGGATGGAGCAGTTGGGTTTGACGGCGATGAACCCGCTCCGGGTACCCAGGCGGCGGCGCTGGTCGGGGATGACGTGGATGTGCTCTGGGTTAATTTCTGGGATGAGCATCGGCACGTCGGGGGTGAGCCGGTGGGCCGAGTTGTTAGAGATGACGGGGGTTTCGGCGCGGGCATAATCTTCTTCGAGCTGCCGGGTCGCGGCTTTGTCGAGGTCGACGGCGCAGAAGACCGCGTCCACCTGGTCGCTGACCCGGTGGATGTCGGCGGCGTTTTCGACCGTCAGGCTGGCCAGGCTGGCCGGTACCGGGGTGGGCATGGCCCAGCGTCCTTCGACGGCCGCGGCGTAGGGTTTCCCGGCGGAGCGTTCGCTCGCGGCGATGCAGACCACCTCAAACCAGGGGTGGTCGTGGAGGAGGGAGACAAAGCGCTGCCCGACCATCCCGGTGCCGCCGATGACGCCGACTTTGAGTTTTTGATCCATGTGATATCACCGTCCTGATTATAATTTAGAATAATGTCCATGTACGGCGTACATTTGTACGCGTAGTTAATATTCTACCACAGAGGCGGGGAAAAAACAAGGGGCCGGAGCGAAAGTGCCCCGGCGGGATGGGGGATGGGGGGATGGGCGGGAATAGCGGGGGCAGCGGATCGGCGGGAATAGCGGGGGCAGCGGATCGGCGGGATGGGCGGGATCAGCGGATCGGCGGGATGGGGGGGATGATTACCGGTCAGGGTTGGGTGTAGAGGCGCAGGGCTGTCGGTCCCGACCCGATGTCCCGCCGATACCGCAAGCCGCAGCGTTCGAGCACGCGGATGGAGGCGGCGTTGCCGGGTTCGACGGTGGCGATTATTGGCTCCAGGTGGAGGGTATGGGCGGCGTAGTCAAGGCAGGCGGCGGCTCCTTCAGTGGCGTAACCCTGGCCCCAGTACGCGGGGACGAGGATGTAGGCGAGGGCGTCAGCTGGGCGGCCGTCTAACTCCTGGCGCAGGATGCCGAAAACGCCAATGAGGGCGCCGCCGTCTGGGGTCTCGGCGGCCCAGTAGTCGTACCCATAGCGGGCGTAGGCGGCGAGGACGGCCGATAGCCAGCGCTGCACTCCGTCGGCTGGCAGCGGTCCGCCGCACCAGCGCATGACCGCGGGGTCGGTGAGGAGGGCCGACAGGGCGGGATAGTCACTTAGGGTCAGGGGACGAAAATCCAGACGGTGGCTTTTAAAAAGGACCAAAGGATCACTCCCTTTCCGGCCTGGGCGTGGGCGGAATGCCGCTCGCTGAATGCCGGCGGTCAGTGGTGGCGGCCGAACCAGCGCATCAGCCAGCCGGCTAGAGGATGGTCGTGCCGCAGCTCCACGGCCTGGGAGCGACAGAGTTCGTGGCAGCAGAGGCATTCGATACAGCGGGAATAATCGATTCGTTTACTGTCCCGGTCGATGGCCTGCACCGGGCAGCTTTCGACACAGAGGTTGCATTGCTGGCACCGCTGTAAGTTAATCCGGGGGCGGGATTTGAGAAAGTCAATAACCCGGATGACCGCGCGGTTATTGCGGCGGCGGGTCGAGCCGTGCCGGGCGGGCAAGCGAAAGCCAGTCAGGCGGGGCGGTTGGGAGTAGTCGCCGGTAACGGTGATGGTCGCGAGATCAGCTTCGCCCAGACCGCTCTCCCGGGCGGCGGTGAGAATGGGGATATCCGTCAGGCTCAAGCCGATCATGGCGGCCGCAACGGTATCCAGCGCCAGCGGATCCGCGCTGAAGAGGATTTTTCGCGCCGGATAGGGCTTACCAGCGGTGGGGCCTTCGCCTTCCATAGCCATAATGGCGTCCATGATATGCAGATTAAGGGGGCGGGCAGCGTGGATATCGGCCAGAACCCGGCCGAACTCCCGGGGCTCGGGCGCCTGCTTGTGGTATTCTGCCTTACGCAGACCGGGGATGCAGCCAAAGACGTTTTTCACGGCACCGGTGTAAATCCCGGCGGAGTGGGTTTTGAGTTTGGGCAGATTGATGACCACGTCGGCGTCGAAGAGGGGCCGGGCCAGGTAAATGGCTTCCTCCGGCTGGCTGGCCCGTTTGGCTTCAATCACCCCTTCCCGGTCAAAGTTTTTGATCGTCGCCCCTTCGGCCGCAGCGACGGCCTCCAGGCCGGAAACGGCGAAGGCTTGGGCGGTGGGGGCAATACCGGCGATGGCCCCGCCGGAGCTGTCGCCGATCCAGACCCGGCAGCCCCGACCGTGGAGGAGGCGGGTGAGGGCCTGGACGAACTTGCAATGGGTGACCCCGGCTGATTCCGGCGGTTTGGGGCCGATTAGGTTGACCTTGAGCAAGACGGTCTGACCCGGTTGGACGAATTTGTCCCAACCACCCAGGTGCGCTATCCCGGCGTCAAGCTTGGCGGTCACGGTCCCGAGGTCGTAGCTGTCGCAGTCCATGATACATACCTGGCTCACTGGCAGTCCTTCTTCCCTTTAAGATTAGAGCCGCGGGCCCCAGGTTTTAGGGCTGGAGCGGAAGGGACATGGGAATGAGTTCTCTCTCTTCGGGCGCAGCTGCTATTCCTCCAGCCGCATCCGGATAAACTCGAGGTCGCCCTCCGGATTATGTTTGATAAACCGTCCGGTTTCCCGGAAACCAGCCCGCTCATAAACCTTGCCGGCCCGCCGGTTGAAAGCGGCGACATCCAGAGCAATATCGCCCTGGGTATAAGCATAATGGCTGCGGCCGAAAGCAATGCCGGCCTGGACGAAAGCGAGACCCAGGCCCCGCCCGGTCAGGTCCGGCCGCAGGGCCAGACCGATAACCATGGCGTCCGCCTGGATGGAATACTCAAAAAAACCCACCATGGCACCGGCTTCATCCAGAGCCGCGAAAGGTTCCGGTGAATCCGGGCGGATAACCACTTCGCTGCCGGAGTTGTGCCGGGCGGGGTCGTATAGGGAGTATTCGCCCGGGTACCGCCAGCGCTGGAACTCCCGGTAGTGGGCGTCGGTGAGGGGGACGAAATGGTAGGCCATGGCGATTACCTCCTGGGGGAAAGTGATGGGGACGGGGTGGGGGGCGGCGGGGGTGAGGGGGAGCTTGGCGGGGGCGGGGGCCTGGG
>CAZHIT010000002.1:32051-33254 GCA_964533125.1 uncultured Candidatus Sumerlaeota bacterium | reverse complement strand
ACGATCAGCATCAGCGGTTACCATATCCGGGAGGCCGGTTCGACCGCAGTGCAGGAAGTGGCGTTTACCCTGGCTAACGGGATCGCCTACGTCGAGGCGGCCCGGCAGGCCGGCCTGGACGTGGACGTGTTTGGGCCGCGGCTGTCGTTCTTCTTCAACTCCCACCTCGACTTGCTCGAGGAGGTGGCCAAATACCGGGCGGCGCGGCGGCTCTGGGCAAGGATTATGAAAGAGCGGTTTGGGGCGAAGGACCCGAAGTCGATGATGCTCCGCTTCCACACCCAGACGGCGGGCTCGACCCTGACCGCGCAGCAGCCGGATAACAATGTGGTGCGGGTGGCCCTGCAGGCGCTGGCGGCGGTCCTGGGCGGGACCCAGTCGCTGCACACCAATTCCCGGGACGAGGCGATGGCCCTGCCGACGGAGGATTCGGTGCGGATTGCCCTGCGGACCCAGCAGATTATTGCCGAGGAAAGCGGCGTCACGGAGACGATCGACCCGCTCGCCGGTTCCTACTATGTGGAGAACCTAACCGACCGGATCGAAGCCGGCGCCGTGGATTATATCAACCGGATCGACCAGCTGGGCGGGGCTCCGGCGGCGATCGAAAAAGGATTTATCCAGCGGGAGATCCAGGACAGCGCCTACCGCTACCAGAAGGAAGTCGAAGACGGCACCCGCCTAGTGGTGGGGGTGAACAAATACCAGATCCAGGAGGAGCCGCCGAAAGGTCTGTTGAAGGTGGATCCGGCGGTGGGCGAGAGGCAGAAGGCAAAGCTCGCGGCCCTGCGCGCCGGCCGGGATAACGCGGCGGTAAGCGCGGCTCTGGCCGAATTGCTGTCTGCTGCCAAAGGGACGGATAACCTGCTACCGCCGATCTTAAAAGCGGTGCGGGCTTACGCTACTTTGGGTGAGATCTGTGATGTTTTGCGGCAGGAGTTTGGCGAATACGAAGCTTCGGTGACATTCTAAGCGCCAGCTTGGAGAAGGAGGACAGCAATGAGCAACGAAAAACCAGTTAAGGTTCTGGTGGCCAAGCCGGGTCTCGATGGGCACGACCGGGGGGCCAAGGTAATCGCCCGGGCGCTCCGGGATGCGGGGATGGAAGTGGTGTATACCGGCCTGCGGCAGACGCCGGAGCAAATCGCCCAGGCCGCTTTGCAGGAAGACGTGGATGTGGTGGCCATGAGCCTCTTGTCGGGC
>CAZHIT010000002.1:24058-32041 GCA_964533125.1 uncultured Candidatus Sumerlaeota bacterium | reverse complement strand
CATCTGTTCCCGCGGGTGGTGGATTTGCTGCGGGCGGAAGGTCTCGCGGATGTACTAGTGCTCGGCGGGGGTGTCATTCCCCAGGAGGATATCCCGGCCTTACAGGCAGCGGGGGTCGCGGCGGTGTTTACCCCGGGGGCGACCACTGCCAGCATCATCGACTTTATCCATAGCCATATCCGGGGCAGGTGATGGGATTGTCTTTAGCCCGGGAAATGCTGGCCGGCAGCCGCTTGGCGCTGACCCGGCTGATCACTTTAGTGGAAAACGAAAGGCCGGCGGCGACAGGGGAACTGGCCGAGCTGTACCCGCATACCGGCGGGGCCCGGATTATCGGGATTACCGGTCCGCCGGGGGCGGGGAAAAGCACCCTGACCGGGAAGCTGGCGCGGGAGTTTAGGCGGCAGGGCAAAAGCATCGGGATTGTGGCCGTCGACCCCTCCAGCCCGTTTTCGGGCGGGGCGCTGCTGGGGGACCGGCTGCGCATGCAGGACTTGGCGACCGACCGGGAGATTTTTATGCGGAGCATGAGTACCCGGGGCAGTCTGGGCGGCCTGGCTCTCACTACCGGGGCGGTGGTGCAGGTGCTGGATGCGGCCGGTAAACAGATCATCCTGATCGAAACCGTGGGGGTTGGCCAGGCAGAAGTGGATATCATGGGGATGGCGGATACGGTAGTAGTCGTGACCGTACCCGGTTTGGGCGACGAGATCCAGATCAACAAAGCGGGAATCATGGAAATCGGGGATATCTTCGTCGTCAACAAAGCGGACCGGGACGGGGCGGACCAGGTGGCGCAGGCCCTGGAGATGATGCTGGACCTAAGCCCTGCCGCAGCCTGGCGCCCGCCGGTGCTGAAGACGGTGGCCACGGCCGACGCAGGCATGCCGGAACTGCGCGCCGCCTTAGACAAACACCATGAGTATGCGGCGGGTAGTGGTGTACTCGCCCAGCGCCGGCGGGAGCGTACCCGGCGGGAGATTTTGCGGCTAGCGGAAAAGCAAATCCAGCAGAAAGTTTTGGCGGCCGCCGGCGGACGTCTGGATGAGCTGACCGACGCGGTAGAACAGCGGCGGCTGAATCCCTATCAGGCGGCCGAGGCCATTTTGGCGGCCGCAGATCAGAACCAGAATTGCGGATAAAGGAGGAAAAGGAATGATCGGTCATATCAGCCATCTTGGGATTGCGGTGGCAAACCTGGAGGCGGCAGCGAAACTGTACACGGACGTCTTCGGTCTGGTGATGACCGGGACAGAGGTGGTCCCGGAGCAGAAGGTGAAAGTCGGGTTCTTCCCCCTGGGTGAAAGCCGCATCGAGCTACTCGAAGCGACCGAGCCGGAAAGCCCCATCGCCAAGTTTATCGCCAATAAAGGCGAAGGCATCCACCACATCGCTTACGCGGTAGAAGACCTGGAAAAAGCCCTGGCGACGGCGAAGGAAATGGGCCTGCGCCTGATCGATGAGACCCCGCGCAAGGGGGCGGGCGGCGCCCGTATCGCCTTTTTGCACCCGAAGAGCACATTCGGGGTGCTGATTGAGCTGTGCGAGCACGGCGAAGAACACGAGTCGGAGGACTAAGCATGAACGAAGACATCGGACAGAAATTAGCCAAATTGGAAGCCGGCAAGAAAAAAGTAATGGCAGGCGGCGGGGAAAAAAGGATTCAGAAACAGCACGAATCCGGGAAAATGACCGCCCGGGAGCGGATTGAAGCCTTTTTAGATCCCGGGAGCTTTGTGGAGCTGGATGCCTTTGTGGAACACCGCTGCGCCAACTTCGGCATGGAGAAGACCGAAGCCCCCGGGGAGGGCGTAGTCGTCGGGTACGGTACGGTGCAGGGCCGGCGGGTTTGCCTCTCGGCCCAGGACTTCACCGTCATCGGCGGGTCGTTAGGTGAAATGCACGCCGCCAAAATCTGCAAGGTGATGGACCTGGCGCGGAAAATCGGCGTTCCCTTTATTTGCTTCAACGATTCCGGCGGCGCCCGCATCCAGGAAGGGATCGATGCCCTGAAGGGTTACGGCGATATTTTCTACCGCAACACCATCGCTTCCGGGGTGATCCCTCAGCTTTCGGTTATCTTAGGACCCTGCGCCGGCGGCGCGGTGTACTCGCCGGCCCTGACTGACTTTGTGTTTATGGCCAAGGGCGCGTATATGTTTATCACCGGCCCGGAAGTCATCAAAACCGTGACCGGGGAGAGCGTATCATCGGAGGAACTGGGCGGGGCGATGACCCATAACCAGACGAGCGGGGTCGCCCATTTTGTCGCCGAAAACGACGGGGAATGCCTGCAGGCGGTGCAGCGTTTGCTGTCCTTCCTGCCGGACAATAACCTCGACGAACCGCCGCAGATGGACAGCGGGGATGACCGGGCACGGGTTGACTTATCCCTGCGGGAAGTCGTGCCTACCAACCCGAACAAGCCCTACGATGTCCGCGATATTATTACCAAAGTCGTGGACGGGGGCGATTTCTGCGAGGTGCAGGCCTTCTTTGCCATGAATATCGTGGTCGGCTTTGGCCGCTTAAACGGGCGGTCGGTGGGGATTATCGCCAACCAGCCGAAGGTGATGGCGGGCTGCCTCGACATCAGCGCCTCGGACAAGGCGGCGCGGTTTATCCGGTTCTGCGATGCCTTCAATATCCCCCTCCTGACCTTCTCGGATGTGCCCGGCTACCTGCCGGGGGTGGGCCAGGAGCACGGCGGGGTGATCCGCCACGGGGCGAAGATCCTTTACGCCTATTCGGAAGCGACGGTGCCCAAGGTCACGGTAATTTTGCGCAAGGCGTACGGCGGCGCTTATATCGCCATGTGCAGCCGGCATCTGGGCGCGGACCTGGTGCTGGCCCTGCCCACGGCGGAGATCGCGGTGATGGGCCCGGACGGCGCGGCGAACATCATTTTCCGCAAAGAGATCGCCGAGGCCCCGAACCCGAAGGAGATGCGCCAGCAGCGCATTGAGGAGTTCCGAGACCGGTTTGCCAACCCCTATGTCGCCGCCGCCCGCGGGTATGTGGATGCCGTGATCGACCCGGCGGATTTGCGGCCGCGGCTGATTAATGCCTTTGAGACCCTGCAGAGCAAGAGCGAAACCCGGCCGGCCAAAAAGCACGGGAACCTGCCTGTGTAGTCTGGCTGACGACTGGCCAAAAAGGAGCGAAAACGGATGGATCCGAGGATACTGGCCTTGCGGATTGCGTTTATTGGTTTTGTGGCGGTTTGCCTCGTCCTCTATGTGTTTTCCCTGGTCAAAAGCGGGCGGAAAGCGTATGCCCACCGGGTGGTGAGCGCCGCGAGCGCCCTGCCGCCGGAACCACAGCCACCGGTGGAGGCGGAAGCAGAGCAGGATCATACAGAGGATCAGGAAGAAGATCCGGAAGAATTGGTGGCGGTGATTGCCGCCGCCCTGGCCGCCTATTTGCAGCAGCCGGTAGAGCAGCTGCGGATACTGTCGGTGCAGCCGGCGGTGGGCGGCGCCCCGGCGGGGCTGTGGAAGACGGCGGGCCGACTGCGGCTGATGGAAGACCGGCTAGCGAGGCAAGGCCGCCAGCGGTAAAGCCGGGTAATGGCTTTTGACTGTGAAGGGAGCGATGAGATGAAGACCTATAGTGTAACCGTCAACGGCAAGACCTACGAAGTATCAGTAGAGGAAATCGGCGCCGCCCAGCCGACGGCTCCTGCGGCTCCAGCGTCACCAGCAACACCAGTGGCCCCGCGGCCAAAGGCGGAGCCTGCGCCGGCAGCCCCGGCCCGTCCGGCGGCGGCAGCTTCTCCGGCCGGCGCCGGAGCGGTGAAGGCGCCCATGCCGGGCACGGTGCTGAGCGTTAAGGTGAGCGTCGGCGATACAGTGAAGGCTGGGGATGTCCTCTTGATTCTGGAAGCGATGAAAATGGAGAATGAGATCATGGCGGCCGTGGGCGGCACGGTCAAGACGGTGAATGTGAGCGCCGGCGCGGCGGTCAATACCGACGATGTGATGCTGGTTATCGGTTAGATAGAACTGCTCAGCCCCGGGTCAGGCCGCGTCCAATATGGGCGCGGGAAGTAGTGGTATTGGGGCAAGACAGGGGCAAACGAAGGAGGCAGACGGTATGGAGAGACCCCGTTTGCGGGATTTGGGCCTGGGCATCGGCGCGATGCAACCAGGACCATATAACGCCATCACCGATGTAGCCGGGGTGAAGGTGGGTCACACCACCCTGATTGAGGGGAGCGGGGCGCTGCGTCCAGGGATTGGGCCGGTGCGGACCGGGGTGACGGCTATTTTGCCCCACGGCGGCAACATGTTCCGTGAGAAAGTCCGGGCGGTGGCCCATGTGGTCAACGGCTTTGGCAAGGCGGTCGGATTGCCGCAGATTCTGGAATTAGGCAGCATCGAAACCCCGATTCTGCTGACCAATACTTTGAACGTAGGACTGGTGTCGGACGCGCTCATTGAATACATGCTGGAGCAGAACAGCGATATCGGGGTCACCACCGGGACGGTGAATCCGGTGGTCGGCGAGTGCAACGACGGGTATCTGAACGATATCCGGGGTCGGCACGTGCGTAAGGAGCATGTGTTTGCCGCCATCCAACAGGCGGCCGCCGGGCCGGTGGCCGAAGGCGCGGTGGGGGCGGGGACGGGGATGTCCACCTTCGACTTTAAAGGCGGGATCGGGACGTCTTCCCGGATGGTACCGGCCGAGGGCGGCGGATTTACCTTAGGGTCCTTGGTGCTCTCGAACTTTGGTTCCCGGTACGAACTGCGCATCGACGGGGTTCCGGTGGGCGCAGAAGTCCGGGAAGAGGGCGAGAACCGGGAAGAGGACGGTTCGATTATCGTCGTGGTTGCGACCGATGCCCCGCTCTCTTGCCGACAGCTGCTGCGGGTGGCCAGAAGAGCGGCCATCGGCATCGCCCGTACCGGGTCGATCGCTTCGCACGGCAGCGGCGATTTTATCATCGCCTTTTCGACCGCGAACCACGAGTATGCTTATCCCGAGCGGATGCTGTACCCGGGGCAGCGGGTGGCTGAAGACGGGGATTTCCTGATGCCTTTCTTCCAGGCGGCGGTGGATGCCACGGAAGAGGCGATCCTCAATTCGATTCTGAAGGCGGAGACGGTGGTCGGCCGGGACAACCACCGGCGGGTGGGGATTCCCATCAGCCAGGTGGAGGCGATTTTGCGGAAGTACCATCGCCTGCCGGGAGGCGGGCCGGAGAAATAAAGGGGGAGCTAAGGAGGAGGAAAGGGCATGTCGGAGGTGTTGGTGCAGGTAACCAGGGGTCCCATCGTGGAGTGCGTCCACCGGGGAAGTATGGCGATTGTGGATTCGTCCGGGAAAATGCTGTACGGGGTTGGGGACACGGGACTGTTTACTTACCTGCGCTCTTCGGCCAAACCGGTGCAGGCGATACCGGTGGTCGAGAGTGGCGCGGCGGATCATTTCCATCTGACCGATAAGGAAGTGTCGATCTTCAACGCTTCGCACAGTGGGGAGGAGATACACACCGAGACGGTGATGAGTATCCTCGGCAAAATCGGTTTAACGGAAGAGGCGCTGCAGTGCGGGACGCACCTGCCGTTTTATCCGCCGACCGCCACCCAGATGGTGCGGGAAGGCCGGTCGTCGACCGCGCGGCACAGCAACTGTTCGGGCAAGCACTCCGGGATGCTGACCTACGCCCAGTTTAAGGGCTATCCGGTGGAAGGGTACTACAAGCTGGAGCACCCGGTGCAGCAGGCGGCGCTTGCCGAGCTGGCTTATTTCGCCGGTGTGGACAAAGAAGAAGTCGTCTGCGGCGTGGATGGCTGCGGAGTAGTCGTGTTTGCCGTCCCGGTGTACAATATGGCCTGGATGTACGCCAAGCTGGCAGACCCGGATGTCCTCCCGCCGGGAAAAGCGGCGGCGGCCAGGCGGCTGACCGGTCTGATGCGAACCTATCCGGAAATGGTGGCCGGGACCGGGCGGCTGTGCACCGATCTGATGCGCGAAGCGCACGGCAAGGTGTTTGCCAAGTCCGGGGCAGAGGGCGTGTACACGGTCGGGGTTCCGGAGCGGAAACTGGGGATTGCCCTGAAGATTGAAGACGGCAACGCCCGGGGGATCGGGGCGGTGATCGTGGAAACGCTGCGCCAACTGGGAGTCCTGGACGAGGCGGAAGTGGCGGCACTCAGCAAACACCACAAACCGGAACTCCATAACTTCCGGGGCGACACCGTGGGTGAAATCAAGGCGGTCGTGGACCTCAAGTACAAAGGTTATTAGACAGCAGGGTCCGGGGCTGCGGGGCGGCGGCCGGACCTTGTTTTTTTCCAACCAGCAGCTTGACGAAAAGGGAAGGGGGCAAAGGGATGAAACTGTTTATATCGGCGGATATCGAGGGGATTGCCGCCGTGGTGCACGGGGAGCATACCATCCGGGACGGGAAAGAGCACGAACGGGCCAGACGTCTGATGACGGCGGAGGTGAACGCCGCGATTGAGGGCGCGCTCGCGGCCGGGGCGAAGGAGATTTTGGTCAACGATTCGCACGGGACGATGCGCAACCTGCTGCCGGAGGAACTGCATCCGGAAGCAACGCTTCTGACCGGTTCGCCCAAGCCCCTGAGCATGATGGAGGGGATTGACGCCAGTTTCCAGGGGGCGTTTTTCGTCGGTTACCACGCCCGGATGGGAGAGCGGGGAATCCTGAGCCATACCTACGACAGCCGGGTGGTGAGCAATCTCCGCTTAAACGGAGTGCCGGTGGGAGAGACGGGCTTAAACGCAGTGGTGGCCGGCACCTTCGGGGTCCCGGTACTGCTGGTAACCGGCGACAGCCAGGTAGTGGCGGAAGCCAAGGCTCTGCTCGGGGACATTGAAGGGGTGGCGGTGAAGAACGCCGTGACCCGCTACGCAGCGAAGTCGCTCCATCCTTTAAAAGCCCAGGCCCTGATCCGGGAAGGCGCGGGTAGGGCAGTGGCTCAGGCGCAGGACAGGAAGCCGTTCCGGTTGACTGAACCCCTGGTGGTGGAGATAGAGTTTGTGCAGGCGGGGATGGCCGACCAGGCCGAGATGATTCCGGGAGCGGTGCGGCTAAACGGCCGGACCGTGACCTCTACAGGCAGTGATCCGTTGGTGGGCTTTAAGGCCTTCCGGGCGATGATCGCGCTCGCGGCGACCGTAGCCTGATACCAAGAAGAACAGGTGAAACTCCGGGGGCAGACAGCTTGCTCCCGGAGTTTTCGCGTTGGCGGGTCTGATACAGATAGCTTGGGGCAAGAGCACAAAGCGGCGGCATTATTGGGTTTTTCGGTTTAGCCAGGATCGCGATATACGGTATAAATGCATATTATGTATATTCGTCCCTGGTATCAGGGGTTTTGCCCGGTGTTGATTGGATATTTATGCATTCAGCAGTTTGCATACGAAACCGGGGTGGGTCAAAGGAACGAGCACAGAATGAACCTCCGATAAGCTTGCGGATTGGCCAAAGGATCCTGCTATGATTATAAAGCAAAACCGTGGTCCTGCTCGGAAAAAACTCGGAAAATAATCGGAAATGGGTTCGATTTAAGAACAGCAAGAAGAGACCGGAAGTACCGGCCAGAGGCTCCATTGCTCTCACCCGCTGAACTTGATTCAGGCAGATGGTTTAATGCGAAATACTCCCGTTTCGGGATTTTTTGGGCCATAGCTTCGTTAATAAAAGTTTACAATCCTACTTACATATTATATAATGCATGTAGATAAACTAAAAAGGACAAGACGGAGGTGACCTCAGACAATGGATATCGACCGGAATAAGCCCATCTATACGATCAGCGTCGCCGCGGAAATCCTGGGGGTTCACCCGCGCACCCTGCGGATTTACGAAGAAGAGGGTCTGGTGCGGCCGCAGCGGACCGGGGGGAATACCCGGATGTATTCGCAGAACGACCTGGATTTAATCGCCCATATCCGCGAGCTGACGCAGGACCGGGGGGTGAACCTGGCCGGGGTTAAAATTATCCTG
>CAZHIT010000002.1:5359-24028 GCA_964533125.1 uncultured Candidatus Sumerlaeota bacterium | reverse complement strand
CGACCGAGCATAAGGACCGGATGCTGATGGACAGCATCGTCGGGGCCTTAAGTTACGATAAACATATGGAGGGCACCAGGATCACGGTTGCGGTGAACAACGCTTTGGCCACCCTGACCGGAACGGTCTTTGACTGGAAACAAAAAGCGGTGGCGGAGCGGATCGCGCAGAACACCGAAGGCGTGGTCGGGGTGAAAAACGAACTCTCGATCGTGGATCCGACCTACGATACCCTTAAAGAGATCGGCGTCATCAACAGCCGCAATATCCTGACCATGACGGAGATGCGAAGCGCGCTGGATTACCACCCGTCGCTGAATGCGGCGGCGATTAAGATTAAGGCCGCCCGCCGGCCGGGGATATTCTTCCTGCGGGGGTATGTCAACTCGGCGGCAGACCGGACGACAGCCGAAGAACTGTGCGAGAAAACCCCCGGGGTGAAGTATGTGGTCAATGACCTGGTGGTGGACGAGGATTTGGTGGAAACGGCGGCAGGGTGGGTCCGGGAGGAGCCGAAGGAACCGGCGCCGCGGAGCCTGACCGATAAGTACGTAGTCGACAGCGCGAACCTGTCGATTCTGGTGGAGATTAAGGATGCGCTGGCCCGGGACCGGCAGCTGGATGCTTCCGGGATCAGCGTCAGCGCCGAGGGGTTTGACATCGGGATTTTCCATTTGACCGGCACGGTCCCGAGCGAAGAACACAAGCGAATGGCGGGTATGATTGCCGCCAAGATCCGGGGTGTGCGCTATATCGATAACGACCTGCAGATTAAGGCGCCCTGAGCGGCCGGAGAGGCGGAGCAGGAATGCAAACAAGCCGTGTAGCTATCGTCCGGTGCCCGGATTACACCGAAACCCGGGTGGAGGCCGCCCTGCGGCAGAGCCTGGCGCTCATTGGCGGGATAGAGAACTTGGTCCGGCCCGGGAACCGGGTGCTGTTAAAAGTGAACCTGCTCAGCCCGAAAACGCCGGAGCAGGCGGTGACCACCCACCCGGCGGTGGTGGCGGCGCTCGCGCGTCTGGCCCGGGAAGCGGGGGGAGAACCGGTGGTGGGGGATAGTTCCGGCGGGATTCTGGCCGGCCGGTCACCCACGGCCCGGGCGCTCGCGGTGAGCGGAGTAGCGGAGGCGGCGGCGGCGAACGGGGCGGCCGTGGTCAATTTTGACACGTCCGGGGTAGTGGAAGTGGACAACTCCGGCAACGCTCTGGTTCCGGTACTGCATCTGTCCCGGGAAGTCCTGGCGGCGGACGTGGTGATTTCGGTACCGAAGCTGAAGACGCACAGCGCCACGCTGTATACCGGCACGGTGAAAAATATGTTTGGGGCGGTACCCGGCCGCCGGAAAGCGGAATACCACCGCCTGGCGCCGTCACTCGAGGAGTTTTCGGGCTTGCTGGTGGATATCTACGCCGCCGCCAAGCCGCATTTAACGGTGATGGATGGGATTTTGGCCATGGAAGGGAACGGACCGGCGCACGGTCAGCCCCGGCCCGTCGGCCTGATATTGAGCAGCCGGGACGGGATCGCGCTGGATGCGGTGGCGGCGGCGGTCATCGGTTTCCGGCCGGGAGCCATCGCTTCAACCCGGATTGGTGCGGCCCGGGGGCTGGGTCAGGGCAGTCTGGAGCAGATCGAGGTAGTGGGCGAGAGCCTGGCTACGGCGAAGGTCCAGGGATTTCGGTTGCCCTCGAACGCCCTGTTTGCCCATGCGCCGCGGGGTCTGGTACGGGGCGCGCTACAGTTATTGCAGACCCGGCCGGTGGTGAACCGCCGGAAATGCAGCGGCTGCCAGGCCTGCCGGGAGAACTGCCCGGTGGGGGCTATTACCTGGAAGGAAGGCGCGCCGCAGGTGGATTTAGAGCGTTGCATCCAGTGTTTTTGCTGCCACGAGCTGTGCCCGGCGGGGGCGATGGAATTCCGGCGGGATTATTGGGTAGCGAGGCAGTTCGCCCGGCTGACCGGACGAAACCGCTAATTATACAGGATAGAGAAGAAAGCAAAGTACCGGTCGGACCGGCCGTCAGGCTGGGACGGCCGGTAATACTTTGGCGGGAAAAAGGCGTAGTTGTAGCTGGGGCGGAGGTCGTCGCGCCTCGCCCGGAGGAAGAACTCAAGATAACCGCCGCCGGGAAGCGGCAGACGGCTGAGAGCAAAGGTGAAGCGGTCGCCGGCTTTGTCCATGGCCTCCGGCCCCTGCCAGGCGGCGCCAGCCTCCGTCCGGTAGAACAGATTGACACTGCCCGCCTGGACCGGGTGATAGCCGTCTTCGTCGTTAGCGTAAACCACGGCTGAAAGGATACGATTGTCCGTCCAGCGGACATCGGATATGAAGTCGAGGTCGCGCCCCCCGTTCCAGTGCCGGATGCCCCGGTAGTAAGGGTAGGCCGGCAGGGAAACCCGGACGATACCTTCGCCGGTGGCTGAAAAGTCGGCTTCGGTGTTGATTTCCCAGTGCAGATGCGGGGCGTAGCCGCCGGAGCCGCCGGATAAGGCGACGGCGGTGTTGGCGTCGACTTTAGCCCCTTCCGGGACCAGGAAATAGCTGCAGTGCATATAGGTGACAAACAGGTTGTCGTATTGCCCATCCCGGTTCCAATCCAACTGGATGTGCAGGGTGCGGTTGCCGCCCTGGCCGGTGAACGCGTTGATGATCCTCCCGGGGCAGGGAGGATAAATTATTTCCCCCTTGCCGCCGGTATCGAGGTCGATGCCCTGGTGGGGGCTGCTGCCGCCGCGGACCAGGCGGGGCTGGTTAAACTTGCTGTTGACATTGGCGTACTAATAGGTCCCGCAGAGCGGCGTGGCGAACAGGGCGAAGCCCGCCCCCGGACCGGAGCCGGCGAACTTGATCCGCGCCGGGGCGGCGGGGGTGGCAGCCAGACCGGACAGAGAGAGCAGGAGGCCAAGGATCATGGCGGTGCACCGGCGGAGGGCGCGGCTCATGGCGGACCACCTCCTAAGCGGACGAGCCAGGTGGCGTCCGGCGCTGTTTGTTCGATCAGGGGGCAGATGAGGGAGGTAGAATCAAGCCAGCCGGGCTCGGCAGCCACATTGAAGGATAGACCGGGCGACGGCGGACCTATCCAGTATTCCAGGCGTGGTTCCGGTGCGACCCGGAGCACGGCGAGCGCGGTCTGACCGGGGTTAGCGGCGGAGTAAGCGAAGAAGGCAAAGCAGGTGTTGTCCGGGGACCAGGAACCGGACACGTTGACGCGGTAAGGGGGAGGTATGGAAGGCAGTATAAGCTTCGCACCGGTGTCTGGGTCGATGCCGGCCAGTTCTGGCTTTACCACCCGGCTCTGGGGGTTTATCTTCTGGTAGACGAGGCAGTCGCCGTCCAGGCTGAGCGATACAGGGTGGGCCAGGGTGAGCAGTATCTCTGCCTTCGTATCTGATTGAGCGAGCCGAAAGATCGTCCCATTGCCGTCGAGGAGGAGGAGTTGGCCCTCTTTGGTCCACCCGAGGAGGTCAAGAAAACTACCGTCGCCGTGGCGGAGCAGGAGCTTTTCCCGGCCGGAAGATAAGAAGAGGGCCCAGAGGTCCGTTCCGCCCTGGCCGTCCCGGCTGGAGAGATATAGGAGCTTTTCGCCATCCGGGGACCACAGCGGGTGTGCCGCCCAAATGAGCGACCATCCTTCGGTCGTCTGGGTACGGCTGGCCGCAAGACTCGCTTGTTTATCAAATCCATCTCCCCGGTAACGGGTGGCTTGGGTGGGGAGGAGGCGATCAGTAGGGCAGAGCCAAACAGCGTTATGGCCGCGGTCGGTCAGGGCCAGGGTGCGCCCGTCCGGGGACCGGACCAGCTCGCGCGGGACTCCTTCGGGTTTAAGATAGTAGAAGCGGCCGTCCGGACCGGGGAGGGAGCGGAGGGGGAGGGTGTCGCTTTGGACGCCGAAGGCAGGGATGGCGATCGTCAGAGTGAGGGGATGCGGTTCGGGCTCAACCGGCTGGGTAGCAAACGAACCTCCCGCCCAAGTCAGGTGCCAGACCTGCTCCGGTTCGGTTTCGCTAAGCAGGTAAGCTTCCCGCTGCTCCGGCCGGCTGAGGAGCAGATGCGCCGTGCCGGGCACCAGATAATGCCAGTTGGCCGCAGCCGGGAACAGGGCCGGAACAGGGGCGAAACAGGTGCGATAAATGGTGACTAACAGGGCCATAACCGGCAGGAACAGGAGCAGGGCGAGGCAAGGATAACGCCGCATTTTCCCACCTTCCCTCGCTTAGTCCGGACAGTCTATCCTATTAGCCCGAATGCGAGGGTATAACCGGACATTCGGCTTTACATTCGCGGAGGGCAGTGGTATAATTTTGCTTAAATGGACATATTGCCACCAGGGGAGCTCGTACAGCCGGGCTGAGATAAGAACGCATGAGTTCTTTACCCTTTGAACCTGACGCAACAGCGGCGCTATCCCGGCCGCTCTGGGTAATACCAGCGTAGGGAGGTAGACAGGCGGAAGATAAGGGCAAGCATGACCGCAGCTACCTATGAGGGGGCTGCGGTTTTGTTTTGCTGGCGGGTGGGTGCAAGCTATCAAACGGATGAAAGGAGGAAAACCAATGTACAAAGCTTTGACAGTAGCCGGTTCGGATTCGGGCGGCGGCGCCGGCATCCAGGCGGACTTAAAAACCTTCGCGGCCCTGGAGGTGTACGGAACCAGCGCCCTGACGGCGGTGACCGCCCAGAATACCGCCGGGGTGCAGGGGGTAGTGGAGCTTCAGCCTGAGTTTGTCGCCCAACAGATGGATGCGGTGCTGGCGGACATTGGCGCTGACGCGGTGAAAACGGGGATGCTCGCAAGCGCCCCTATCGTCCGGGCGGTGGCGGCGAAGATCCGGGAGTACGGGATCAGGCGCCTGGTGATTGACCCGGTGATGGTGGCCAAGGGGGGTGACCATCTGCTACAGCCGAGTGCGGTGGGGGCCCTCAAGGACGAGCTGTTGCCCCTGGGGCTGGTGGTTACGCCGAATTTGGCCGAAGCGGAGGTCCTGACCGGGCTAAAGGTGCGCGATATCGAGGAGATGCAGGCCGCAGCGGCAGCTCTGCACGCTTTGGGGGCGGCCAATGTAGTGGTCAAGGGAGGGCATCTAGAAGGTGATGCGATTGATCTCCTGTATGACGGGAAGGAGTTCACGGCTCTTCCCGCCCCCCGTATCCCCACCAAAAATACCCACGGGACCGGGTGCACCTTCTCGGCGGCGGTGGCGGCCGGACTGGCGCGGGGATTACCGGTGCCGGCGGCGGTGGCCCAGGCGAAAGCCTTTATCACCGGGGCGATCAGTGAAGCCTTTCCGGTTGGGTCCGGGCACGGGCCAACCCACCACTTCTGGGCCTTGTACCGCGACAGCCGGAAGCACCGGGTACTCGAAAACCTGCGGCAGGCGGCAGAGGCTCTACAGAGAGCCGGCATGGCCCACCTGATCCCCGAAACGCAGTCAAACCTGGCCCTGGCGACCGAAGACGCCAAAGACGCGTCGGATGTGGCGGCGATCCCGGGCCGGCTGATAAAATGCGGTAATGAAGTCAAGACGGTGGCGGCCCCGGCCTTTGGCAGCTCCCGCAGCCTCGCGGGGATGGTGCTGACCCTGATGCGCCACGACCCGCAGTTGCGGGCGGTGATGAACATCCGGTACAGCGAAGCCAACCTGAAAGCCTGCCTGGACTTAGGCTTGCAGCCGGTGGAGTTTGTGTGGCCGGATCCGGCGGGCGGAGGACCGTCCCTGAGTTTCGACCAAATCCTGGCGGAGTACCGGACCAAGAACGGCCGGATGCCGGACCTGGTGTTTAACCGGGGCGGCTGGGGGAAGGAAGCGCACATTGAGTTGTTTGGTACCGACGCGCTGACGCTCGCGGCGACCATTGGCCGGATCGCCGTCCTGACCCGGGCAAACTAAGCGATGAACGGATTGAAAGGAGAAGCGGATGGAAGGGATTAAGCCGATTACCGCAGCGGAGCGGACTTTTTCGGGCTCCGACTTTTTTCTCCTCTGGGCCGGCGCGGCGATTTCGCTCGCAGAAGTGCTGGCCGGAGGGATCCTGGCTCCCCTGGGCTTGGTGGGAGGTATGACGGCTATTCTGGTCGGTCACGTGGTGGGCAATACTCCCTTTGCCCTGGGCGGGGTCATCGGCAGTGAAACCGGGCTCCCGTCGATGGTGACCCTCCGCCCCTCCTTTGGCACCCGGGGTTCAAACCTCGCGGCCGGGCTGAATATCGTGCAGCTGCTGGGGTGGACCGCAGTCATGCTGGCGATCTGCGGCCGGGCAGCCGATGTCGTCAGCACTACCGTCTTTGGTTATGCCAACTATTCGCTCTGGGTCGTTCTGGCCGGCACGGTGACTACCCTGTGGGCCCTGTCCGGCCGCAATATCTGGAAATGGGTGCAGAACCTGGCGACGATCGGCCTGCTGGGGTTATCGGCCATCGTTACCTATACCTTGCTCAAAGACGGCGGCCTGAGCCGTTTGCTTGCCACTCCCCCGACGGGGGGCCTGCCTTACTCGGTCGGGTTGGATATCGTCATCTCCATGCCGATTTCCTGGCTCCCCCTGGCCGCCGACTACTCCCGGTTTGCCCGCCGGAGCCAGAGCGCCTTCTGGGGCACCTGGCTCGGGTATTTTGTCGTCAGTTCCTGGATGTTTGCCCTGGGTCTCGCGGCCGCGCTGCAAACCGGGTCGGCGGACTTCATCCCGATCCTGGTCGCGGCCGGGCTGGGGCTGCCGGCACTGCTGATCGTTTTGTTCTCGACTTTCACCACCACCTTTCTCAATATCTATTCGACGGCCATTTCGGCCCTGAGCATCAGCTCCCGACTGGGGGAAAAAGGGTGGATCCTGATTGGAGGGGTGATGGGGACGCTGGTTGCCTTGGTCTTCCCCATCGAGCAATACGAGTCCTTTCTGCTGCTCATCGGAGCGATGTTCTGCCCGGTCTTTGGGATTGCCCTGGCTGACTATTTCGTCCGGCGCCGGGGTGACGGCCGGAAAATGGGACTGAGCACTAACCATGACTACCCAGGCGGAGTTAACCCCGTCGCCATCGGGGCATGGGTGGCCGGATTTGTCCTCTACCAGACGGCCAGCCGGGCGGCGTTTGTTCTGGGGGCGTCGATTCCCAGCCTGCTCGCGGCCGGAATGATCTATCTGGTCCTGATGAAGCAAAGAGGGGAAGGGAAACGCTGATAGCAAAGGAAAGTTCTATCAGCGAAAAGTAATTAAGGAGGAGATAAGGTGTATCTGGAGGACTGCCTGGAAGCAAACCGCAAGTACCTGCAGACGACGAAACCGGAAGTCATTGGGCACCATCCCCAAAAGCACGTGGCGGTCATTACCTGCATGGATACGCGCCTGGTGGGGATGCTGGAGCCGGCGCTGGGGATTGGGCGGGGCGATGTGGTGGAGATTAAAAACGCTGGGAACGGGGTGGCGGCGGGCCATGCGGATGTGCTGCGCAGCCTGGTGGGTGCGGTGTACCAGCTTGGGGTAAAGGAAATCATGGTGGTCGGGCATACCGAATGCGGGATGGCCAAGCTCAATACGGCGGCCCTGGCCGGGAAGATGCGGGCGGCCGGGGTGAGCGAGGCGACGCTTGGGGCCATTGATCTCGCGCAGTGGATCGGAACCTTTGACAGTGAAGAAGAGAACGTCCGGCAGACGGTGGAACGGATCAGGCAGTCGCCTTACCTGCCGCCGCACCTGCCGGTGCACGGGTTGATGCTGGACATCCGGACGGGGGAAGCGACCGTTTTGACGAGCGGCTACACCCGGGAAGGTCAGGGGGTACGATGAACGTGAAACTGGGAGCTGCCGCTGCCGGAGCACTGGGAAGGATCCGGGCCGAAAAGCCGCTGATCCACAACATAACGAATATGGTGGTCACGAACATCACGGCGAATGCCGTCCTGAACATCGGGGCCCTGCCAGTGATGGCTTATGCGCCCGAAGAAGTGGAAGAAATGGTCAGTGTGGCTGGGGCCCTGGTGCTGAACATCGGGACGCTCTCGGCCGGCGAAGTGGAAGCGATGCTCCTGGCCGGACGCCGGGCCAACGAACTGGGGATCCCGGTCGTGTTTGACCCGGTGGGGGCCGGGGCGACCAGGTTCCGGACGGCGAGCGCGCAGCGGCTGCTGGGTCAGGTGAAAATGGCGGTCATCCGGGGGAACGCGGCCGAAATCGCGACCTTGGGCGGCTTCAGCGCCCAGATCCGCGGGGTGGAATCGGTCGGCGCCGGCGCGGCTCTGGCGGAGGTGGCGCAGGCGACGGCCCAAAAATACGGCACCATAGTGGCGATCACCGGAAAGAGAGACTATGTGGCGGACGGTGAGCGGCTGGTGGCAGTGGATAACGGGCACCCCCTGATGGCGGCAGTCACCGGCACTGGGTGTATGGCCACTGCCGTGACCGGAGCTTTTGCCGCCGTGGAAAAAGATTACCTTATGGCGGCGGCAAGCGCGCTGGTCTGCTTCGGTCTGGCCGGTGAACTGGCGGCCGAAGGGGCAGGCGGCCCGGGCAGTTTTCAGGGGGCCCTGTTTGACCGGCTGTATCATCTCGATGCGGAGCAGGTTCTAGCCGGGGCCAAAGCGGCGTATCTGTAAGAACAGAGCAGGGGCAGAACAAGAGTAGGAAAGGAGATTAGTCAGGATGGATTTAAGCGTATATGTGCTGACCGATCCCATACTGTCCAAAGGGCGTTCCCAGGCCGAGGTGGTCCGGGCGGCCATCGCGGGGGGAGCGACGGCCATCCAGATGCGGGAGAAAGAAGCCAATACCCGGACGATGATCGAAATCGGCCAGGAACTGCGGGAGATTACCCGGGAAGCCGGGGTGCTGTTCATCGTCAATGACCGGGTGGATGTGGCGCTCGCGGTCGAAGCCGACGGTATCCATGTCGGCCAGAAGGATATGCCGGCGGCCCTGGTACGGAAGCTCGTCGGCCCCAAGATGATTGTCGGCGTTTCGGCCAGTACCATCGCGACGGCCCGGCAGGCAGTCCTGGACGGTGCGGACTATATCGGGGTGGGGGCCATCTTCCCCACCGGCTCCAAGGCCGACGCCGGCGCTGCGTGCGGGCCGGGGCGCATCCGCGAAATCCGGGCGGAGGTCAGTATCCCAATCGTCGGGATCGGCGGGATTAACATCGAAAACGCGGCCCAGGTGATGGAAGCCGGGGCGGACGGGGTTTCGGTGATCTCGGCCGTGGTGAGTGCGCCGGACATCACGGCCGCCACCCGGCAGCTCGCGGCGGCGGTCCATCGTCGCTCTTAAGTCACACACAAAAGGAGACAGCCAATGAACGTCAAACGAATGAGTTTGATCGCTATGCTGACGGCGGTGGGGACCGTGACCGCCCACCTAGTGTCGATTCCCGTCGGTGCCGCCCGGGTTTTCCCGATGCAGCACGCCATCAATGTCATCGCGGCGGTTCTGCTGGGCCCAGTAGGGGCCGGTCTGGTGGCTTTCCTCATTTCCCTGCTGCGCAACCTGACGGGAACAGGCACTCTGCTCGCTTTCCCCGGCAGTATCGTGGGCGCGCTGCTGGCCGGCTATCTGTACCGCCTGACCCGGCAGGACTTCGCCGCCGCTGGCGGGGAAGTGATCGGGACCGGGGTGATTGGGGCGCTGATTGCTTTTCCCATGGCCAGGTTTTTTCTCAATAGAGAAGTGCTGGCCTATACCTTCATCGTGCCGTTCAGTCTGAGCAGTCTGGGGGGAGCGGTGATTGGCTACCTGGTCCTGCGGGCTTTGGCCGGGGCCGGTTATCACCGCAGATAGTAACAGAATAAACCGTTTTGCGGCCGGGCGCGTTTGAGGAGACGCGCCCGGTTTGCTTGCGGCGGGTATAAAATACGGGCAGAAGCCAAAGCTAACACCAAGTCCGATTTGGAGGTGCTAGCGCTGTCCCGCCGGACAGCGATAAGCTTGATTGGGTTGTGCCTGCTATTGGCCACGTCTTTAAGTGGCTGCGTCCAGGGCTGCCGTGCCGGGGGCGGCAAAAAACCGCTGGGAACGGCCGGGGGAGAGACCCAGGTGATTGCGTTTTACGAAAACGGCTGGCAGAGCGAGTTCCATGGGAGTTCCCTGCCTTCGTTTAAGAAGAATGTGGGGCTGATCGACGTCGTTTCCCCGTTTTGGTTTACGGTGGGGATGGACGGGTCAGTGGAGGATAAACACAACCAGGAGGCTATGGATTTCGCCCGGGCAAACCAGATCCCGGTGATTGCATTGTTTAATAATAAAAAAGGGGTTGTGGCCACGAACGACCGGATGCTCACCGATTCCACAGCCCGCGCCAAGTCCATCGCCCGGATCGTCAGCCTGGTTGATCAGTATGGGTACGACGGGATTAATATCGATTACGA
The DNA here is from genome assembly GCA_964533125.1 of uncultured Candidatus Sumerlaeota bacterium. GTDB lineage: Bacteria > Bacillota > SLNR01 > SLNR01 > JBMNPB01 > CAZHIT01. The sequence goes on along the minus strand of CAZHIT010000002.1, from coordinate 13,672 downwards.
AGTCCTCCCGGCCAAAGACAAGGAGGCGTTCACCGCTTATGTGGCGGAACTGGCGGCGCAGCTGAAGCCGAAGGGAAAAACGATAGCGGTATCGGTGATTCCCCAGGTTGGGACCACCGCAGATATCAGCGGGGTATACGACTTTGCGGCCCTGGCCCAAACGGCGGACCAAATCGTCCTGATGGCTTACAACGAGCATTATCCGGCGAGCGCTCCCGGCCCGGTGGCGTCTACTGCCTGGGTGGATAAAAATATCAAGGCGGCCTTAGACCTGGTTCCCCGGGAGAAACTGATTTTGGGGGTAGCCGTGTACGGCTATGACTGGCCCGGAGCCAAGCCCGGGACGGCCGAAACGGTGGCCTACATCCCGATGACTGAGGCCGCGGCCCGGGCCGGCAAAAAAGGGGTCAGCGTGCAGTGGGACGACGAGGCCCAGGTTCCCTTCTACAAGTACAGCGAAAAGGGTGTAACGCGGCAAGTCTGGTTTGAAAATGACCAGAGCCTGAAAGCCAAGTTAGGACTGGTGCGGCAATACAACCTGCCGGGTATCGCCATCTGGCGCATCGGCTTTGAGGGCGAATCAGTCTGGCCGATCATCAAGGAGGAACTGGGGAAATAAGCCCGGAGCGGGAAAAGGTGGGGTGATGACCTTGACGAAACGAATTGTACCGGTGGCCCTGCTTCTGCTGCTCGTCGCCGGGTACTTTGTGGTCCGACCGCCGGCCGAGGCGGAACGGCGGGACGGCGGGCAGTATACGGTAATGACTGAAGATGGCCGGGTGCTGCTGATCACCGGGATGAGGGTGACCGTGGGCGACCAATATGTAGCCGCTGACGCTGACGCCCGGTATGAGATTTTCCGGGTGGGCGGCGATACCGCATACGCCCGGGTGGTCGGCCAGATCAGCCGGGTGGAGACGAATGTGCCGGCCGCTGGCTTCAGCCAGAGCGCCCAGGCCCCAATCAAACGATCCATAGGTATTTACAGCACCCACAGCGGGGAGTCGTATATTCCCTCGGACGGGAAACCCCTGCTGCCGGGGCGGGGCGGGATTTACGCCGTCGGGACAACGATGAAAAATGTGCTGGCTGAATTCGGGATCGAGACCATCCTGTCCGAAACCATCCACCGGCCTTCCGGCCGGGCCAGTCCGTACATCGATTCCCGGCGCACCGCCGCCAAACTGCTGCAGTCCGGGGTGGACGCCATCTTCGACCTCCACCGGGATACGGCCCCGGCGCGGGAGTACGCCAAGACGGTGGAAGGGAAGGAAATCGCCAAAATCCTGATCGTGCTGGGCCTGCAAAACCCGATGCTGAAGGCGAACGAGGACCTGGCCTTTAGGTTGCGGGACAAAGCGAACGAGCTGTATCCAGGCCTCTTGCGGGGAATCTATTACGCCCGGGGGACGTACAACCAGGACCTGTCGCCCCAGGCGATGCTGATCGAGATCGGTTCCGCCGGCAACTCGAAGGAGGATGCGGAAGCCGGGATGGCCCTGTTTGCGACGACGATCCCCCCGGTGCTCTACGGTATAACCCATAATCCCTCGGAACTGAGGCCGCAGATGGCGACGCCGGCGGTTCCAACCGATACACCCCCGCCGCCGGGCGGGACCGGCAGCAGCAATGTGGCCTACAAGGTGATCGCCTGGCTGCTGACCCTGACCGGGCTCGGGTCCATATTCTTCCTGGTCTTAAACGAAGGGAGCCTGACGGGGATTCGGGAGCGGCTGACCTTTTTGAAAAACGTCGAGTTCACCAATTACCTCGGGCGGCAGCCAAAACAGCCACCGGATCAGGACGAAACGGACGATAACGAGAGCGATCCTGCGGATCCAGACTAAACGACAACAACACCTAAACCTACCGGGGCAGACAGGCTATCACCTGTAGGCCCCGGTTTGACGTGGTCCCGGCGGGCATAAGCGACAGGCCCCGGCGCATACGATGATAGAAAGAAGCCGCGGCAAAGGAGGCATGGGCATGGTTTGGTTTGTGAGTACCCGCCGTCTGCAGGCCGGGGCGGCGGTTTTGGTTCTGCTGCTGCTGACGGTGCTGAGCTGGGATGTGCACCGGGCCGCGATGCAGGCCGCCGCCCAGATCGTCAACAACCAGGCGCAGGTGGAAGCCTGGAAGCAGGAAGGGGTGCTGCTGTTCGGCGTGAAAACGGCGGAGAAGGCGGTGGTGCTGACCTTCGATGACGGGCCCGACCCGGTGTATACCCCGCAAATTTTGGCGATACTCCGGCAGTACGGAGTGAAAGCGACCTTCTTCCCCATCGGCCAGCACGTGGCCGAAAACCCGGATTTAGCCCGGCAGGTGATTGCCGAAGGGCACGAAATGGGGAACCACACCTATTCCCACGTTTATTTTGTGACCACCGGGGCGGAGGAAATTGAGCGGGAGATAAAACAGGCTGAGGCGACGATCCAGGAGGTGACCGGCCAGGCCGTCCGCTTGCTCCGTCCGCCGGGCGGTATTTACCACGCCCGGATTATCGATATCGCCCGGAGCCTGGGATATCGGGTAATCATTTGGACCTGGAAATGCAATCCCGGCGACGCCTACGGACCCGGGGTGCCGGCGATTGTGAAGAAGGTGGTGGAGGGCGCGAGCAACGGGGCGATTATCCTTTTACACGAGGCGGGACGGCACCCGGAGCAGACCCTGGCGGCCCTGCCCCAGATTATCGAAAAGCTGCAGGCGGAGGGGTACCGGTTTGCCCTGCTGTCGGAGCTGGTACGGAATGAATTTGCCGTGACTGGGACAGAATAGGGGTTAATCTTTTAGCCCTTTCTCCCGGGCGGGGTTTCTGATAGAATGAAGTCAGAACAATGGCCGAGGGGGTGGGGGCGTGCCGGAAAAGGAGGGACAGATTTCGCTCTTTCCCGGGGGCGGGAAACCGGATGCAGCAAATATGGATCAGCCGGGGCCAGAGGGTCCAGCGCCGGCAGCGGACAAGCTAGCCCCGCCAGTAGAACCAGTCCCGGTGGATCAGCCAGAGCTGCCGTCCGAGCGTCAGGACGGGTTTAGCCTCACGGATCTGGCGGCCAAAGCCTCCGCCTGCACGGCCTGCCCGCTGCGCACCGGCTGCCGGGGCGTGGTCTTCGGAGAGGGCAGTGCCACCGCTAGACTGATGCTGGTGGGCGAAGGTCCCGGTGAAACGGAAGACCGGCTGGGGCGGCCATTTGTCGGCAAGGCCGGGCAGCTGCTGGATAAGATACTGACCGCGGCCGGGATAGAGCGGGCCGAAGTGTATATCGCCAATGTGGTCAAGTGCCGGCCGCCGCAAAACCGTCTGCCGCTGCCGGAGGAGATAGCGGCCTGCCGAACGTGGCTGGAGCAGCAGATTATAATTATCAACCCGGCCATAATCGTCGGCCTGGGCGCGCTCGCGACCCAGACCCTGATCAGCCCGGAGGCCCGGATCACCCGGGTGCGGGGGCAAATCATCCGCCGGGACGGACGAATATGGATTCCGACCTTCCACCCGGCGGCACTACTGCGGGATGAGAGCAAGAAGCGCCCGGTGTGGGAGGACTTTAAAGCCATCCGGGACTTATACCGGGCCCTGCCGTCCAGGGGGAGCGGTTGACAAACCCGGGTTTTTAGCGTATTCTTTTCCCAAACAGAAATAACGGGTTTAAATCTGGCTCTGGTTCCAGAGTATGACAAGGGGGTAAAGCATTTTGACTGAGCCGGTAACACTGAAGCCCTGGGAGTTGGAGGCGCATAGTAAGACGAGGCTGCAGGCGGCGATTGCGAGTGTTCTCGACTGCCAGCTGGCCCCGGAAGAGATCACCGTGGCAGCGCCGCCCAACCCGGCTTTCGGCGATTTTTCCAGTCCAATCTGCTTAAAACTGGCCAAACAGCTGCGGCAGGCGCCGGCCGCCATCGCCGAAAGGGTGGCCGCAGCGCTGCGGGAAGAGAAACTGCCGTACATTGCCGCAGTCACCGTCACCGCGCCGGGGTACATCAATTTCCAGCTGGATTACGCCGGGTATATCCAGGCGATCCTGACTGCGGTGGATGGGCAGGCGGAGCGGTACGGCGAAAACGAGCAGGGCAAAGGGCAAAAATTCGTCATCGAGCATACCAATATCAACCCAAACAAGGCAGCCCATATCGGCCATGTACGCAATTCCTGCCTCGGTGATACTCTGGCGCGGTTGGCGAAGGCCAGCGGGTATCAGCTGGAGGTGCAGAACTACATCGACGATACCGGCACGGCGGTGGCGGACGTGGTCGTCGGCCTGCACTATCTGGGCCGGAAATGGGATGGGACCCAGCGCTTCGACTATTTCTGCTGGGATTTGTATACGGAGATCAACAACCTGTACGAACACGACCCCGCCCTAAAGGCCAAACAGGCGGAAGTCCTGCACTTAATCGAGCAGGGTGACAACGAGGTCGCACACCTGGCCAAGAGTACCGCCAAGCAGATTGTGGACTGCCATCTGCAGACAATGTGGCGGCTGGGAGTGGATTACCATGTCCTGACCTGGGAGAGCGACATCATGCTGCTGGGGTTCTGGCGGCACGCCTTTGGCAAACTGCGCGACCAGGGCGGGATTACCTACGAGACCGAGGGGCCCAATAAGGGCTGCTGGGTCGTTAAGTTAGGGGATATGGAAGGGTTTTCGCAACTGGAGAACCCGGACAAAGTTCTGCTGCGCTCAAACGGCACGGCGACCTATACCGCGAAGGACATCGCCTACCAGATGTGGAAGTTCGGCGTCCTGGGCCTGGATTTCCAGTACACGCCTTACTGCACGCAGCCGGACGGGAGCACGCTGTGGACGACGACGCGGACCGGGGAAGCGAGCACCAATTTCGGGCGGGCGGACGTAGTGGTGAACGTGATTGACATCCGCCAAAAGTATCTGCAGGATGTGCTGCGCCTCTCGCTCCATAAGCTTGGGTACGAACGGGAAGCCGCGAACTCGATCCATTTCGGCTACGAGGTGGTGGCGCTCTCGGCGGCGGCAGCCCGGGAACTGGGGGTGGCAGTGGCCGAAGAACGGGAAGTGGTGGCGATGGCCGGCCGCAAGGGCATCGGCGTCAAGGCCGACGACCTCTTAGCAATGCTGATCGGGAAGACGACGGCCGAGGTCGCCCGGCGGCATCCGGAAATGAGCCCGGCAGAGAGCGAGACCTTAGGCCAGCAAATCGCCGTGGGGGCGATCCGTTACTATATGGTGCGCTACAATATGAACTCCGTGATCGTCTTCGATTTTGAGGAGGCCTTAAGCCTGCAGGGGAATACCGGACCTTATCTGCAGTACGCCCACGCCCGGGCGGCGAACATCCTCCGCAAAGCCGGAGCGTCTGATTCCCTCACCCTGACGGCCGGACCGGCGGAACCGGCGGCGGCCGAGAAGATTCTGCTGAAGGCGATGGCCGAGTACCCGGTGATTGTGCAGAAAGCGACCCGCCTGTACGCGCCGTCCCTCCTGGCCGACTACGCTTATTCTTTGGCGACAGCGTTCATGGGATTTTATGAGAGCGTGCCGGTGCTGGTGGAGGACGAAGCGGTGCGGCAATACCGCCTGCGGCTGGTGCGGTCGTTCATGCAGGTGCTGCGCAATACCTTGGGGATATTGGGCATTCCAGCGCCGGAGCGGATGTAGTCCGGCAACCGTCAACGATCATTGGAGGCAGGAGGCCATGATGCTGCAAATCACTACCGGCAGCGTGCCGGAGACGCAAGACCTGGGCGTCTGCCTGGCGGGGCTATTGCCCAGGGGTAGTCTGGTCTGCCTGACCGGGGAGCTGGGGGCCGGCAAAACGGCCTTTGCTCAGGGCGTGGCCCGGGGGCTGGGCATTAGAGCAAGGGTCAGCAGCCCAACCTTCACCCTGATCAACGAGTATCCGGGTGACATCCCTTTGTATCATCTCGATTTGTATCGTCTGGAGCGCCCGGAGGATTTAGAGGATTTGGGCCTGGAAGAATATTTTGCGAGCGACGGCGTGGCGCTGATTGAGTGGGCGGAGCGGGCGGAAGGGATTTTACCGGACCGTTACCTGGGTATCGAGATTGAGCGTGCCGCCGCTGACGGGCCGGGGGAGACCGGGCGGTTATTCCGGTTTGTTCCTCATGGTGAAGATTACATAGCCATTGCGGCGAAGGTGAAGGAAAGATGCGGGTATTAGGACTGGATACCGCCACCCTGACGGCGAGCGCAGCCATTATCGAATCGGGTCGCCTCGTGGGTGAGTTTACCCTGAATACGGAGAAGGTCCATTCGCGGCGACTGATGCCGCTGGTGGCCTCGCTCCTCGCGGAGTGCGGTCTGTTCGGCGACGGTTTGGATGGGATTGCCGTTTCGGCCGGACCGGGGTCGTTTACCGGTCTCCGGATCGGGATGGCGACAGCCAAGGGACTCGCTTTCGCCTGGCAGAAGCCGGTGGTGCGGGTGCCGACCCTGGAGGCCCTGGCCTTTAACCTTTCGGGGCAGGCGGGTCTGGTCTGTCCGCTCCTCGACGCGCGGCGGGAGGAAGTGTATGGCGCGGTGTACCGGGTGCAGGCGGGAGAGTTGGTTACGGTGCGGGAAGGGGCGGCTGTTCCGCTGGAGAGCATCCTTGCGGATCTCGCGGCTTGGATCGAGCCAGTCACCTTCCTCGGCGATGCCATTCCCCGCTTTCGGCCGCTGATTGCCGAACGCCTGGGCGAGCGGGCTAAATGGGCGCCGCCGGCGCTGGCCCTCCCCCGGGGCAGCAGCGTGGCTGAGCTCGGGCGGCGGATGCTTTTAGCCGGCCAGGCGGATGATGCCTACTCGCTGCAGCCGCTGTACCTGCGGCGGTCGCAGGCGGAGGTGCTGTGGGAAGCGAACCGGAGCCAGAATGATGGGGCCTGAAAGCGTCCGGCTGCGGCCGATGGTACTCGCGGATGTGCCGATGGTAATGGAAGTGGAGGTTAGCTCCTTTGTTACGCCCTGGTCGGAGTTCGCTTTTTTCTCCGAGCTGCAGGGCAACAGCCAGGCCAGGTATTTCGTGGCCGAAGCCGAGGGCCGGGTCATCGGTTACGCCGGGATGTGGATCATTTTAGACGAAGCCCATATCACCAACATCGCGGTCCACCCTGACTACCGGGGGAGGAAGATTGGGGAAGCCCTGCTCGTCCGCCTGATCGGGGTAGCGGCGGCGGAAGGGGCACAATCCATGACTTTGGAGGTCAGAGCAAAAAACGAGGTGGCCCAGAACCTGTACCGGAAGTTCAATTTTGCGGCCAAAGGGAAAAGACGGGGGTATTACTCGGACACGGGCGAAGACGCGATTATCATGTGGCGGTACGAAGACGCCAGGGTACCGGACGAAAACCAGGGTTAACCGCCGTCCGGGGAAATTCAGGGATCAGGCATTACCGGCAAGATAGCGAAGCCTAAGCCGAAACGGCAGAAAGGATGCGGTCGGATGAAAATGATTATCGCCATCGTCAGTAACCATGATGTCAATGGGTTGTTGGTGGATTTTTCCGGCCACGGTATCCGGGCGACCAAGCTCGCCAGTTCGGGCGGCTTCCTAAGGGAAGGGAACACCACGCTGCTGATCGGAGTGGAAGATACTCAGGTGGAAGAGGTGCTGAACCGGATCCGGGCGAACTGCAGCGCGCGCAGCATTACCCGCACCGATGTGATTGGGATGCACGATTCGCCGCTGTTTAACCTGATCCCGCTGGAGGTGGAGATCAGCGGGGCCACCGTTTTCGTCCTGCCGATGGATCAACTGCTGAAATTTTAACCGGGAGGCGAAAACCTTAGGCGCGGCCTGGGGTTTTCCCCTTTCCGGGGAAGAGGGGTAAGGCATGAGCGATACGATGCGCGCCGACCGGCCGGCTTCGGCCGCAGGCGAACAGTACCATATCGGGGCCCGGGAGGGCGATTTACCCCGCTATGTGCTGCTGCCGGGGGACCCGGACCGGGTGCCGAAAATCGGGGCCCTGTGGGAAGGTTTTACGCCGGTGGCCGCGCACCGGGAGTTCCGCAGCGGGCGGGGCTTGTACCGGGAGGCGGCGGTAGGGGTGATGTCGACCGGGATTGGGGCGCCTTCCACGGCGATTGCGGTGGAGGAACTCGCCAGCATCGGCTGCGACACGCTGATCCGGGTGGGCAGCACCGGAGCGATCCAGCCGGGGATTGAGTGCGGGGATTTGATTATCAACACGTCTGCCGTGCGTTACGAAGGGACCACCGGTTACTATGCCCCGCCGGAGTACCCGGCGGCGGCCCACTACGAGGTGACCCTGGCCCTGGTCGAAGCCTGCGAGCGTCTGGGGTATCGCTACCACGTGGGGGTGGGGGCCTCGACCGC
>CAZHIT010000002.1:0-5349 GCA_964533125.1 uncultured Candidatus Sumerlaeota bacterium | reverse complement strand
GGCCGGGCTTCGGGGGGTACCGCCAAAGCTGGATGGATAACCTGATTTTTGACCTGCAGCAGGCGCGGGTGTTGAATTTTGAGATGGAAGCGGCCTGCGTGTTTACGCTTGCGTCGCTGTTTGGGCTGCGCTCCGGCAGCGTGTGCACCGTCTTTGCCAACCGCTCGACCAACGAGTTCCGGGTTACCGGGGAAGACCGGGCGATTTTGGCGGCGAGCGAGGCGGTGCGGATTTTGACCAACTGGGATGGGCGCAAGCAAGAGGGCGGCAAGGCGCATTTTTACCCGTCGCTGGCGTAACCGGATGAGCACCGGAGGATCATGACCGGCAAAGGGGTTAGACCGGGAAGGGGGCTGCCCGGATGGGCAAACTGGTACTAGGGATTGAAACTAGTTGCGACGAAACATCGGCGGCGGTGGTGGCGGGCGGGAGCTTAATCCGCTCCAATGTCATCGCGTCGCAGATTGATATCCACCGAAAATACGGCGGGGTGGTGCCGGAAATCGCCTCGCGCAAACATCTGGAACTGGCACTGCCGGTCATCCAGGAGGCGCTAGAGCAAGCCGGCGTGACCTTGCCGGAGATTGAGGCCATCGCGGTCACCCGCGGCCCCGGCCTGGTGGGGGCTCTCTTGGTGGGGGTGGCGGTGGCGAAGTCGATTGCCTATGCCCGCCGGTTGCCTTTGGTGGGAGTAAATCATTTGGAAGGGCATATCTACGCCAATTTTCTGCACGACCCTTCCCTGATCTTTCCTCTGCTCTGCCTGATCGTGTCGGGCGGCCATTCGGACCTGGTGCTGATCCGGGCGCACGGGGACTATACCCTCCTCGGGAAAACCAGAGACGATGCGGCCGGGGAGGCCTTTGACAAGGTCGCCCGGGTGCTGGGTCTGGGGTATCCGGGCGGACCGGTTATCGACCGACTGGCCCGGGAGGGCAACCCGGCGGCGATTGAGTTCCCCCGGGTGTGGCTAGAAGATGGGACCGATGATTTCAGCTTCAGCGGTCTGAAGACGGCGGTGATCAATTACTGGCACAAGGCAACTCAGCGGGGAGAAACCGTTAGTCTGGCGGATATGGCGGCCAGCTTTCAACAGGCGGTGGTCGACGTCCTGGTGGCCAAAACGATCGCGGCGGCCAAGGCCCAGGGGGTGGGTACGATCATCCTGGCGGGTGGCGTCGCCGCCAACTCCGGCCTGCGGGCGGCGCTGCAGCAGAGCGCGGCGGCGATTGGCTGTCGCTTTTCTGTACCGCCTCTGATCTTGTGCACCGACAACGCAGCGATGATTGCCTGCGCCGGTTACTATCGCCTCCGGCGGGGTGAAACCGATGGGCTGGATTTGAATGCCGTGCCCTACCTGCCTTTGGGTGAGTGAGCAGGAAAGCCACAAGCGGTTTGTGGCTTTTCGTTTCGGCGGCAGGGCAGACTATTCTTCGGCGGGCGGTGGCAGATTATCTGCAGGCGGCCAGTGGGTTTATTATCCACCAGAGCCGTTATGGGCGGCCCGTGGACAATGTGGATAGCCGTCAGTAAAGGCGTTATTTCGCCTTTTTATACTGTTGATAACCCTGTGGATATTGTGGATATTTAACATAATCCAGCGAATTGAAACTTTCCGGAAATATGATATTATGTTGAGTCGGACGGGATTATGCCGGGTCAGCGGAAAAAACCGGAAAGAGTCTGGCGGGGAGGGAGAGGCTTGGGGGACTTACCGGAACAGATGGTACTCTACTCGGCCCAGGTGCACGGCGTGCTGCCGCTGACTTCGGCCTGCAATGTCCATTGCCTGTTTTGCAGCAACCGGCAAAACCCGCCCGGCGTGGAGGTGTACAATATTCCGCCCCGGTCTTTGGCGGAAGTGGCCGCGACCCTGGACTTTTTGAACCCGGGGGAGAAGATCGTGATCGGGGAATCGGCGACCCGGATCAATGAGGGGGAACCATTCACCCATCCGGCGGTCCGGGAGATACTGACCCTGGTGCGGGAGCGGTTCCCCCAGTCAGCGCTGCAGATTACCACCAACGGTTCGCTGCTCACGGCGGAGCTTGCGGCCTTGTTGGCTGATCTCGCGCCGATTGAGCTGAACATCTCCTTAAACTCGGCCTCGGTGACGATGCGGGAAAAGCTGCTGCAGGACCGCCGGGCGACGACCTCGGTGCAGGCCCCGGCGCGGGCGGCGGAGTTTGGCCTCCCTTACCACGGGAGCATCGTGGCCCTGCCCCAGATAACCGGGTGGGAGGATTTGGAGCAAACCATCGCTTATTTGCAGGAGCATAAGGCGCAGACGGTCCGAGTGTTTTTGCCGGGCTTTACGCGCCTCGCCCCGCCGGAGATGCAGTTCCCGCCTTCTTTGCACCGGGAGCTGCAGGACTACCTGCACGGCCTGCGGCGCCGGTACCGGATCCCGATCATCCTGGAGCCGCCGCTGATAGAAGATCTGACGGCCCGGGTGGAGGGGATAATCCAGGGCTTGCCGGCGGAGCGCGCGGGTCTAAAAGTTGGGGATGTGATCACCCGGGTGCAGGGGAAAGGGGTGAGGACCCGGGTGGAGGCGTTTGAGCTTAGCCGGAAGCGGGCCAACCCGGAGCTGAGGGTGCGGCGGGACGGAAGCGAATTTACCGTGACCCTGACCAAACCGGCGGGAGAGCGTACCGGGCTGGTGATGGACTACGATATGGCGCCGGAGCGGATGACGGCGGCAGCAAGGCTGGTGCAAAAGCATCAGGCGGAGCGGGCGCTGGTACTGACTTCGCCGCTCGCGGCGCCGGTGGTGGAGCCAATGCTGGGGGCGTTTATGCCGGCGGGGTGCCGGGCGGAAGTGCTGGTGTGCCGGAACCGTTTTTTTGGGGGCTCGATTATGGCGGCCGGGCTGCTGGTGGTGGAAGATCTGAACGAGGCCCTGCGGGAGCGGAGCGGTCCGCCGCCGGACCTGATTTTGGCGCCGTCGACGCCCTTCGATTTCCGGGGGCGGGACCTGACGGGGCGGTCCTGGCGGGGGATTGGGGCCGACAGCGGGGTACCGGTGGAACTGGTGTAGATTTGACTTCCCAGCTGGTTACCGATGGAATTGGTGTAAGCAGGGAAAACAAATGGCTTGGCGAAAAGGAAGGTAAAGACACAAGCAGTAGGAGGAACCAAAAGTGCTGATTGTCCGCAAAGAGATTCTGGCCCCCGCCATTTGCCGGATGGAGATAGCGGCGCCGGCCGTCGCCCGCAAAGCGGCCGCCGGGCAGTTTGTCATCCTGCGATTGCGCGAGGGCGGCGAGCGAATTCCCCTGACCATTGCCGATTTTGACCGGGCGGCGGGGACGGTGACCATCGTCTTTCAGGCGGTGGGCAAGACGACCGGCCAGCTCTTGGAGATGGAAGCCGGGGAGGAGATTGCCAATTTTGTCGGGCCGCTGGGGCAGGCGACCGAGGTGGAGAAATTCGGGCGGGTGGCCGTGGTGGGCGGCGGGGTGGGAATTGCCCCGATTTACCCGATCGCCCGGGCAATGTATGAAGCTGGCAACACCGTGACGACGATTATCGGCGCCAGGAATCGCGAGCTGTTGTTTTATACGGAGGAGCTCGCGGCCGTGAGCCACGAACTGCTGATTGCCACCGACGACGGGTCGGCCGGCCGGCACGGTCTGGTGACGGCGATCCTGCAGGACCGGATTAATGAGGGCGCGAACTTCGCCCGGGTGGTGGCAGTGGGGCCAGTGCCGATGATGCGGGCGGTGGCCGAACTGACCCGGCCTTACGGGCTTAAGACCATCGTCAGCCTCAATCCGATTATGGTGGACGGCACGGGGATGTGCGGCGCCTGCCGGGTGAGCGTGGGCGGAGTGACCAAATTTGCCTGCGTGGACGGACCGGATTTTGACGGGCATTTAGTAAATTTTGCGGAGCTCTCGACCCGGCAGCGGATGTACCGGGACCAGGAGCAGCAATCGGTGCACGAACATGAGCACGAGCACGGAGGGGAATGCCGATGCCGCTAGGGAAGCGCCGGCCGATGCCGGTACAGGATGAACACGAACGCCGACAGAATTTTCGCGAGGTCGCCCTGGGGTTTGACGCCGAGGACGCGCTGGCCGAAGCCACCCGGTGCCTGCAGTGCAAGAACCCGCTCTGCGTCCAGGGCTGCCCGGTGGCGGTGGATATCCCCGGGTTTGTCGCCGCGATCCGCGACGGTGACTTCGGGGCGGCGATTGGGCGGATTAAGGCCACCAACAGCCTGCCGGCGGTCTGCGGGCGGGTGTGCCCGCAGGAAGAGCAGTGCGAGAGCCAGTGCATTCTAGGAAAACGGGGCGAGCCGCTGGCGATTGGCCGCCTGGAGCGGTTTGCGGCTGATCAGGAAGCGGCGGGCGGTGAGGCTCTCCCCCCGGTTTTGCATGGGCCGAAGGTGGCGGTGGTGGGCTCCGGCCCGGCCGGACTGACGGCGGCGGGGGACCTGGCCCGGTTAGGGTACCGGGTGACCGTGTTTGAGGCTTTGCACCAGCCGGGCGGGGTCTTAAGCTACGGGATCCCGGAGTTCCGGCTGCCCAAAGCAATCGTGCGGCGGGAGATCGATTACCTGCGGCAACTGGGCGTGGAAGTGGTGACCGACACAGTCATCGGCAAGACCATTACGGTGGACGAGCTGTTGGCGGAGGGATTTGCCGCCGTGTTTGTGGGCAGCGGGGCCGGACTGCCGGGTTTTTTGCAGATTCCGGGCGAGAACTTAAACGGGGTGTACTCGGCGAACGAGTTCCTGACCCGGATCAACTTAATGCGGGCGTACGAGTTCCCCCGGACCGATACCCCGGTGCGGGTAGGGAAACGGGTGGCGGTGGTTGGCGGGGGGAATGTGGCGATGGACGCAGCCCGCTGCGCGGTGCGCCTGGGGGCGGCGGAGGTTAGCCTCGTGTACCGCCGGTCGGAAGCGGAGATGCCAGCGCGGAAAGAAGAGGTGGAGCACGCCCGGGAAGAGGGAGTCATCTTCCGGATGCTCACCAATCCCTGCGCGGTGGTGGGGGATGAGCGCGGCTGGGTGACTGGTCTGCAGTGCCTGCGCATGGAACTGGGCGAGCCGGACCGCTCCGGGCGGAGAAGACCGCGGCCGGTGGCGGGTTCGGAGTTTATCGTCCCGGCGGACACGGTGGTCATCGCCATCGGCCAAAGCCCCAATCCCCTGATCGCCCAGACGACCCCGGGCCTGCAAACAACCGAGGGCGGGGGACTGGTGGCGGAGGAAGAGACAGGGCTGACGACCAAGGAACTGGTTTACGCCGGCGGGGACGCGGTGACCGGGGCGGCGACGGTGATTAAGGCCATGGGCGCCGGCAAAAAGGCGGCCGCCGCGAGTCCGGCGCGGCTGAA
>CAZHIT010000001.1:28976-33574 GCA_964533125.1 uncultured Candidatus Sumerlaeota bacterium | reverse complement strand
CACCACGTCGCCGGCCGGACAACCGGTCAGCTCCGCCACCGCCCGGATAATCGGATCTGCCGCCGCAACTGCTGCGGCCGTTTTTATTCCCAGCAATCGGATTTGGGGCATTCTCCGTCCGCTCCTTCCATAACTATCGGTTCCGGCCGCCTCTACCGGGGGAACAGGCGCATCATCAGGCGGATGGTCACATAGAAGAGAAAAATCACCGCAAAAATCGCCGGCATGGCAATCCCGGCCAGGCGAACCGTCGCGTACACCGTTTCCATCTTAATCCTCCTATCGCACCAGGGCCAGCACCAGGCCCCCGGCAATAACCGAACCGATCTGTCCGGCCACGTTCGCGCTCACCGCCTGCATAATCAGGAAATTGTTCATGCTCTCCTCCAGCGCCATCTTGTTAATCACCCGGGCGGACATCGGGAAAGCGGAAATCCCGGCGGCCCCGACCATCGGGTTAATCTTCTCCTTCAGGAACAGGTTGAGCAGCTTGGCAAAGACTACTCCCCCCGCCGTGTCAAACACGAAGGCCACCAGGCCCATACCGATAATCAGCAGGGTAGACTGGTTGAGAAAGCTCTCCGCCGTCATGGTCGAGCCGATGGTAATCCCCAGCAGTAGCGTGACCATGTTGGCCAGTTCGTTCTGCGCCGCCTGCGACAGCCGGTCCAGCACCCCGCATTCCCGCAGCAAGTTCCCAAACATCAGCGAACCGATGAGGGCCACGCTGATCGGGGCAACTATCCCGGCGATAAAGGTCACGACGATGGGGAAGAGCACCCGTACGGTCCGTGACACCGTGACCCGCCGGTACGGCATCCGGATCCGCCGCTCTTCCGGTGTTGTCAGCGCCCTAATCACCGGGGGCTGAATCAGAGGCACCAGGGACATATACGAGTACGCCGCCACCGTAATCGGCGCCAACAGCTGCGGCGCCAGCCGTCCGGCCACCAGAATCGCCGTCGGCCCGTCCGCCGCCCCGATAATACTGATCGAGGCCGCCTCCGGCAGGGTAAACCCGAAGATCGCGGCCACCGTCATCGTAAAGAAAATCCCGAACTGGGCGGCCGCGCCAAAAAAGAGCATGATCGGCTGCTGCAGGAGCGGGGTAAAATCAACCATCGCCCCCACGGCGATGAAAATCAGCACCGGCAGCAGTTCGGTTTTTATCCCGGTCCGGTACACCAGGTCGAGGACCCCGTGCTCCCCGATGATCGACGAACCGGGAATATTCGCCAAAATCGTCCCAAAACCGATGGGCAGCAGCAGCATCGGTTCGTACTGTTTGCGGATCGCCAAAAAAATCAGCGCCCCGCCGATCAAAAACATCACCAGTCGCTCCAGGGACAACCCCTGGATGCCCATCAGCAGTTCTTCCATAGTTTGCACCATCCATTCTCCCGCTTTTCCCCGCTGCCGCCCTTTACTGTCCCGCCAGGGCGCAAGTGATCTCCGCCGCTGCGGCCGGGTCCGTCTCCCATCGCCCGGCTTGCTCCAGCCACTCCTGGGCTTGCGCCCCGCCGATCTGTCCGGCCGCCCAGGCTGCGTGGCCCCGGATGAGCGGCCGCTCGTCCGTTAAAGCCCGGGCCAGCGCCGGCAGGGCCGCCGGGTCGCGGCTGTTGCCCAAAACGACCAGAGCGTTCCTCTGTACCGTATCCCGGCCGCGCCAAGCCAGGGCCGAAGCGCCATACCGATACTTAAACTCCGCTTGGCTCAGTGCCAGCAGATCCGCCAGGTCTACTGCTCCACCTAAAACGGGCCGGGGACGAAACTCTTCTGACCCCGTCACCGCCACCTCCCGGTTTCGCGGGCAGGCCGCCTGACAGGTATCGCAGCCCCACAGCCGCTGCCCCAGCCGGGACCGGTATTCCCGGGGCAGGTAACCCTTCATCTGGGAAATATAGCTTAAGCACCGGCGGTCCACCGTGAGGTAGGGCACCGGCAGCGCCCCCGTCGGGCAGGCCCGGCGGCACTCCCCGCAATTATCACAAACCGCTGACGCTAAGGGAGCTGTGGGGGCCAAATCCACATTGGTGATGATCTCACCCAGCAAGACCCAAGAGCCGTAACCGGGCACGCTGATCGAGCAGTTCTCCCCGTACTGACCAATCCCGGCGCGCGCCGCCGCCATCCGCTCCACCATCGGCCCGCTGTCCACAATTATTCGGGCCGCTGCTGATCCCGTGGCATTTCGCTCCAGAAATCCGGAGAGCCGGATCAGCTTATCCCGCAGCACCCGGTGGTAGTCCTGCCCCCAGGCATACCGTGCGACCTGCCCCGTGAGCAGCCCAGGCGGATCTTCTCCCGACTCGACCCCCGCATGATAGCTAACCGCGATACTGATCACACTGCGGGCCTCGGACAAGACCTGGCGCGGGTCGCACCGCCGGTCGATGTCCCCTGCGGTAAAAGGAGTAATCACACCATGCTCCAGCCGCTCCCGCAGCAGATCCCTGGTCTCCGCCAGCGGTTCGGCCGGCGCTATCCCCAGGGCTGCGATCCCGTTCTCCCGGGCGTACTCCACTAACAGCTCTGAGAGCGCCACGAGTAATCCCTCGCTTTGCGGCCAGACATCTGCCGTCGGATCTATCGTACCATTTCGGCTATTTCTTCCATCCATACCTATTTTTACAGTTAATCCGCCTTTTGTCAACCCAAACCCCCGGAAAACCAAGCCGCTATCCACCGGTTCCCAACCACAGCAGACAGGCACTAAAGGCACGGTGGCAACATTGCTTTTATAATATAGCCAGTGCCAGCCGCACCAAACGCTCACCCTCGGTCGCTGCCAAGTCGCCGTTTATCGTCGAAAAAAGACTTGCCCCTGTTTCCCGGGCAAGCCTTTCTATTTTCTCTGACAGAATGGAGCGGAAGCGCAGCCCCTACCCGCGGATAACCGCCCCGCCTTTCATAACGAACTGCACCGCCTGCAGGCTTTTGATGTCTTCAAGAGGATTGGTCTCCACCGCGATCAAATCGGCGTACTTACCCACCGTCACCGAACCGACCCGGTCCTCCCACCCCATCAGCTCGGCCGCGACCTTGGTTGTGGACAGGATGGCCTGCATTTCCGGCATCCCCGCTTCCACCATCAGCTGCAGCTCGAACGCGTTCTTCCCGTGGTAATTAAACGGAGTAGCGGCGTCCGTGCCCATGGCGATTTTGACTCCCGCTTTCAGCGCCGCTTTGAAGCTCGCCCAGTGGGACTCCATCACCACCTGCGTCTTCCGCACCCCGTATTCCGGGATTCCGGCCGCCAGGCCGTTCTTGGCGATATGCCAGGGAGCGCAGAGGGTGGGCACCATGTAACACCCGTGTTCCAGCATCATCTGAATCGCTTCGTCATCGAGGAAACAGCCGTGGTCCACCGAAGTGATCCCCGCCCGGATCGCCTCCTTGATCCCCGATGTCCCTTGGGCGTGGGCTGCCGAACGCTTGCCCACCTTTTTTGCCTCGTCGATAGCCGCCTTCATTTCTTCGTACGAGAGCTGCTGCACCCCCGGCTCGTCCCCATCCGAAAGCACGCCGCCCGTGGCCGAAAGCTTAATCAGGTCCGCCCCATATTTTAAGTTCACCCGGGCCGCTTTCCGCGCCGCATCCGGGCTGTCCACGACGGCGCCCATCCCCTCGGTTTGCACAATCCCCGGGGCCAGGTGCGAATCCCCGTGCCCGCCGGTCATCGAGAGGATCAGACCGCTCACCTGCATCCGGGGCCCAGCGAACTGGCCGGAATTGATCGCTTTTTTGATAGCCACATCGATGAACCCGGGGGCGCCCACATCCCGGATGGTCGTAAATCCGGCTTCTAAGTCTTTTTGCGCGTTTCTCAGTGCTGTGAGCGCCTTGGACGGCAGCAGTTCCTTCAGGCCTTTCAGCTCCGAAGAGGCTTCCCCGCTGCCCGAAGTATGCAGATGGGCATCAATCATCCCCGGCAAAACAGTCATCCGCCCGAGGTCGATCTCTTTTGCCCCGGCGGGAATCGCGACCTCACCCGCCGGACCCGCCGCCGTTATCCGCTCTCCCTCAATCACCACTACCGCTCCCCGGAGCGCCTCGCTCCCCGTCCCATCGATCAGCCGGCCGCATTTCACCACCGTAACCATTTTTCTCCTCCTTTTTGGTAATAAAAAATCCCGCCCCACCTGGGACGGGAATACTTTCCCGCGTTACCACCCACCATTGCCTGCTGCCGCAGACCAACTTAGCCGGACACGGAGCAGATACTGCCCTTATGTCCTGTTCCCGCTAACGGTGGAATGCCGCCTCGCCTACTCACCGGATTACACCGGCTTTGAGTCCGGACCTCCCGGGCGAACTTCGGCCGCTTTGCCTGCACCGGGGTTCCACCCTTCCCGGCTCTCTTGGGCAGTCTTGGCAGCTTACTCTTCCCGCTCATCGGCGCAAAGGTATATTGCTGTCTATTTTACTATCGCCGGGCTGTCCTGTCAAGCTTTCTTTCAGATCCGGCTGCCCGCTTTGGGTAGGTTATCCAGCACCCGCCCGAGCACCGGCCGGAGCGTGTACACCAGACTGAGAGTAATCCCGCTGTCGATCAGGTGGTGCAGTATGGTCCCCAAACCGACGATGATGAAGAAGCG
>CAZHIT010000001.1:0-28966 GCA_964533125.1 uncultured Candidatus Sumerlaeota bacterium | reverse complement strand
GGGAACGATGATAATGGCCTCCAGCAGCCCATGCAGGGGCGCCATCAGCAGCAGCACCCGGGTATAGGGCATTCCGCTCTGGAACAGCCTGGCCCCGGTATACCCAAACACCGCGTGCATGGCCGCCCGGGCCGCCACCACCGGACCGAGTTTGAGGAAGAAGCCGAGCGCGGAGCCGAGTCCCACCAGCACCGCCGCGAGCGGGCTCACCAGCATCGAGAGCAATATCGGCACATGAGAGGCCAGCGTCGCGGAAAACGGCGGGATCACTACTCCCAGCACGCCCCCAAACGCCAGGGGAATGATGATGGCCAGAGCGGTCAACAGCCCGCCGATGACCATTTCCTTGCTTTTCACCCCGTCCGCCTCCTTAGTGTCTTGTCATCTGTCTTGTCTTTATTGTACGCCTCCTTCAGCGCCGTGTCAATCACCGGGCAGCAAATAACCGGCCGCCGCCAGCGCCGCGCCGATGCGTGCGAGCGTTGCTTCCTTCGCCGCCGTCACCGTGTGCAGGTGAACCCCGCCGGTCAGGGTCGAGAGCGGCTGTGCCTTGGTCGTCTGCAGGCTCGCCATGAACTCCGCCAGGTCGCTCCGGGAACCGAGCATCAACAAACCCCGCAACTCCCCGTACAGGGGATGCTCCACCACCACATCCACCACCTTGCCGCCCAGGTCAATGATCATCTGGAGTTCAGCTTCGATGCCCTCATATGGATGGATGCAGGCAAAAGTCCGTTGCACCCCACCCGGGGGCGACGGCAGCAAATACCCTTGGGGCGTCGCCAGAATGTTCGCTCCCCCCGCCCGCAAAATGGCGATGTCCTGCACAATCACCTGCCGGCTCACCTGCAATTGCTGGGCCAAATCGGCGCCCGTCAGGGGTCTTTCGGTTTCTCCCAGGCGGGCCAGCAGTTTCTCCCGCCGCCGCTTGCTCTCCATCCCTCTCCCTCCCTGCTTCAGTCCCCAAAGCTGATTCCCACCGACCGGGCCGCGTGCACCATTTCGCCCTCCGGAGCCACCTGCTTTGGCCGGAGCGCTTCCGCCAACGACACCGATACTATCGCCGGCGTCTGCAGGGCGACCATCCGGCCAAATTCTCCCCGCCGGACCAGGTCCACGGCGGCCACGCCGCAGCGGGTTGCCAAAATCCGGTCAAAGGGAGTTGGGCTGCCGCCCCGCTGCAAATGGCCCAACACCGTCACCCTGGTCTCTACGCCCAAGCGGAGCTCCAGTTCCGCCGCCACCTTTTCCCCAATCCCGCCCAGCCGAATCGGCTCCGGACTATCCTTAACCAGCCGGCGCACGACCATATCCCCGCCGCTGGGCTTTGCCCCTTCGGCGGCCACCACGATACTAAAATGCCGGCCCCGGGCCTGCCGCTCCCGGATCTTGGCTTCGATGCTCGCGTAGCCAAAGGGGATCTCCGGAATCAGCACTACATCCGCGCCTCCGGCTATCCCGGCGGCCACGGCAATCCAGCCGGCGTACCGGCCCATCACTTCCAGCACCATCACCCGGTGGTGCGACTCCGCCGTGGTATGCAGGCGGTCGATCGCCTCCGTGGCCGTAGTCAGGGCGGTGTCAAAGCCAAAGGTATAGTCCGTAGCGGAAAGATCGTTGTCAATCGTCTTGGGCACCCCCACCACCGGCACCCCGAGGTTATACAGGTCCCGGCCGATGCTGAGGCTCCCGTCTCCCCCGATGACGACGAGGGCCGAGAGGTTTAGCTCCCGCATGTTGGCGATAACCCGGTCCGAGCAGTCCCGGTACTCCTCCCGGCCGTCTTCCCGCACCAGGAACCGGAATGGATTATCCCGGTTGGTCGTCCCCAAAATGGTCCCGCCCCGGGGCAAAATGCCCGCCACATCCGCTTCCGTCAGCCGCCGGTATTGCCCCAGAACCAAACCATTGAAGCCGTCCGTAAACCCGTAGACCTCCATCCCGTACCGCCCGACGGCCGTCTTCACCACCGCCCGCAACACCGCGTTTAGGCCCGGGGCATCGCCCCCGCCGGTCAGCACCCCGATGCGTTTCCCGACCATCTCCTCGGCCATGTGCATCCCTCCTAACCAGACTGGTGCTAGAATTGCACATCCCGCAACCATTATCCTGCAAACGAGGTGGTTTAGACCCACAACGGCCAGAAAACTGCCTTCCCGGGTCATTCAGCCCTCCAGGATTAGTTCCCTTCCACTAATAACCGGAGGTACTCTAGGTCCGTCCGCCAGGTCTCCAAGCCCCCTGGGGTCTCCAGAATCATCGGCAAACCGGCTAGGCGGCGGTCGCCCAGCACCGCGGCGATACCTTTCCTCCCGATGCTCCCCTCCCCCCAATCGGCGTGCCGGTCTTTTTTCGCGCCGGCCGGAAAACGGCTGTCGTTTAAGTGCATAGCGTGCAGACGCGATAGGCCGATCACTTGGTCAAAGCGGTCCAGAGTAGCTCCAAACCCATCCCGGACCGCATAGCCGGCGGCGTGTATATGGCAGGTATCGAGGCAAACCCCAATCCGTTCCGGGACGGCGGACCCAGCGATAATCGCCTCCAGTTCCTCGAAGGTGGAGCCAACCTCGCTCCCCATGCCCGCCATGGTCTCCAGCAATACTTTCGCCGTCCCCGGCCCGGCCAGGACCTGATCCAGGGAGTCCGTGATCCGCTCAATTCCCACCTCTACTCCGGCCCCCACATGGCTTCCGGGGTGCACCACCAGGTACGGGCAACCGATTCGCTCAATTTTCGCCAAATCCTCCTGGAGGATCCGGATCGCCAGCTCCCGGGTTCTTTCCTCCGCCGCCGCCAGGTTAACGATGTAAGGTGCATGCCCCACCGGCGGCCCGAAGCGGTGCTCCGCCAAAAGCTGCCGTGTCCGTTCTATGTCGCTCTCGTCCGGCGCCTTGGACTTCGCTCCCCGGGGATTGCGGGTAAAGAACTGAAAGGTGTTGGCCCCGATATCCACGGCGCTCTCCACTGCGGCGGCCCATCCGCCCGCGATCGAGAGATGGGCGCCAAAACAATAAACCGGTGTCTTCTCCATGCATACTTGAGCCGGGCATCCAAATCCGGGGCCCGGCCGCTCCTCCTTCTCTCACCCTTATACCGTCTAGGATTCGCTGACCGCCCGGCTAATCCTGCGCCCGCCGCGGATCATACCAACACCCGGCTGACGGCGACCCGCCGGTCCGTATGGCAAACCGGGCAAAAGTATAAATGCACACAGGGCTCCGCCGTATCCGAAATCAAACCCGCAGACACCGGTTCCATATACGGGCTGTACGGCCCGGCCAAATCCTGCCGCCGCCCGCCATCCTCCATCACCTGGCCGCAGCGGGGACAAACCGGCGCTATTTCCGTTAACCCATTGCAGACCGGGCACACTGTTTCCACGCTTACCCCGCCCCTTTCCAAGACCATTCACCGCCAACATGCAAGTCAATCACCCCTTAGTGTGCCCAGCCACCGCTTTGCTTATGGTTCCAGACCGCCTTCCGCCGCCGGCCCCAAAGAACACCGGCAGAGTGACGATTCTCCGGCAAACAAAAACTCCTCCCTTGGATGGAAGGAGTATTTGCTTTACTGCTAACGAACCGTGTAGTCTCTCAGGACAGCTGTGAGGTGCAGCTGGGGCAGCGGCTGGCTTTTAAGGGAATAGCCGAATAGCAGAACGGGCATTCCTTGGTCGTCACCGGCGCTTCCACCGGTTTGGGTTTGAGACGGTTCACCTGCCGGACCAGCAGGAAGACCACGAAAGCGGTAATGAGGAAATCCACAATTTGATTGATGAACAGACCGTAGTTCAGAGTCGCCGCCCCTGCTTCCTTGGCGGCCGCCAGGGAGCCGTACGCGTTGCCGTCCAGACTGACAAACAGGTTCGTAAAATCAACCTTACCCAGGATCATCCCGATGGGCGGCATCAGCACATCGTTGACCAAGGAAGTAATGATCTTCCCAAACACCCCGCCGATGATAATCCCAACCGCCAGGTCAAAGGCATTGCCCCGCATAATGAAGGTCTTGAACTCTTTCAGCATTTTCTCCCTCTCCTCCCTAACTTTAGTACCCGCGCCGCGGATCGCAGACATTTTGCAGCGGTTCGCCCGCCAAATACCGTTTCAGGTTGGCGCAAAAAATCTCAACCATCCGGTCCCCGATATACGGCGAAGAGTGGCTGTCGTGCGGCACCAGCAGGACATTATCAAGCGTCCAGAACGGATGTTCCGCCGGCAGGGGCTCTTCGGCAAAGGCATCCAGATAGGCCCCGGCAATCCGCTGCTCCCGCAGGGCCGCAACCAGGGCCGCCTCATCGACCACCCGCCCGCGGGCGATGTTGATCAGGTACGCCTTGGGCGACAGCCGGCGCAGCGCGGCGTCATCCAGCAGGTGCTCCGTCGCCGGGGTCAGGGGCGTGGTGACGACGACAAAGTCCGCTTCCGGCAGGTACCGGGAAAGCTCGCTCACCGGGAACACCAGGTCCACCCCCGGCACCGGTTCGACCCGCCGTTTCGTCCCAATCACCCGCATCGAAAACGCCTGAGCCAGCCTGGCTACCGCCTGACCAATCCGCCCGAGGCCAACCAGCAGCACCGTCCGGCCCGAGAGTTCACTGTTATGGATCTGCCGCCAGTTATGGTCCGCCTGATCCAGACGCCGCTGCCGTAAGTTTTTGGCGTGGTCCAACATACTCGCGAGTACACTCTCGGCAATCGGGACGGTATGCAGGCCAGGCGCGTTGGTCAGCGTGACTGTACCCGCGAGTACCTCCGGGGTGATGTTATCACTAAACCCGGTGCTGCACAGCTGCACCCATTTTAAGCTTGGGACAAAGAACCGCTGGTAGTCCGGCCAATCCAGCTCCCCCGGGTAATGGGTCCGGTTGCCCCCTTCGGCCATCACCACTTCACAGCCAGTCAGATCCGCGGTGTTCACCGCATTCGCCGGGACCTCCACCAGTTCCACCGCCGGGGATAAAGCCTGAATCCTGGCCCGGTGCTGCTCCGTCAGCCAGTTGCCATCCGGCCGGGGGAAATGGTACCCGCGGGGAATCCCGCTCACCGCCACCCGTAAATGCCCCACCCTCGCTTTGGTCAATCCTGTCGCCTCCTTACCCGGCCGCAGCCTTGCTCCGGTTGAGTATACCGCTAGATTCGCCGTAATGATACCGCTTCCTGCCAACTCTCCGCCTGCCGTCCGGACAGAATAACAAAAAGGGAGAAATGATTTTCATTTCTCCCTGGTGTGACTATCTGCCGGGCTATCCGGCGCTGTTCTCCCTGGACTGTCTGCCGGGTATTAAGCGACGACTTCGAGCCGGCTGTCGATGTACTTGACTCCATTGACCTTGCGGGCGGTGACTTCGGCGGCCAGTTTGTCGGCTGCGGTCGGGACCGTGCCCTTCAGGACGAAGATGCCGACTTCGGTGGCGTCCGCGGTGACTTCGATCCCGGTCGCGTTCAAGCTCGGGTGCATCCGCAGGGCTTCCTTGACTTCCGTGAGGAGGATGGAGTTCCGGCCGCTGACCGCGTATTTCTCCATCAGACCGATGCTGGGGGCAGCCTTTTCCGTCGCGTCAGCGACAGCGAACTCCGCCACTTTGGTCGCGTCCACGGTCAGGTCGTTGATCACATAGCGGATGCCTTTGGCCGTGTTGGCCGCGGCTTCGGCCGCCTGCCAGTCGGCTTCACTGGCCACAAAGCCTTTCAGGTAGAAGACCCCGGGGCGCTTCGCGGCGACAATTCCCACCGCCGCGGCGTTGAGGGAGGGGTGAGCGAACAGGGCGTCCTGAACCGCGGGAATCATCTGCCGGTTCGCGGTGTTGATTACTTCCAATTCGGTCAGGGACTCAACCGCCGGTTCCACGATTTCGAGCTGATTGTCAACCTTCACCACGCCGTCGTTCTTCCGGGCCAGGGCTTCGATCATTTCTTTCTGCTTCCAGTCGCAGACCGTACCGGTGAGCGTTACCACGCCGTCCGCAACTACCGCTTTGATCTGAGCATCCGTGAAGTACTGGTTGTAACCGAGGATTGCGATCAGGTTCTCGAGGGCCTTTTTGTCTTTGGACATTTTTTCTTCCTCCTTCGTTTTTCCCCTGGTTTTCGATTCGTTTATTCCAGGCTGCCGGCCGTATCCCCTGGCCTGAAACACTGACCGAAGGGGTTTGCCTTTTAAGAGGGACACTCGCGGTCGTTACCGGTGCAGCCCTTGGTTTCCGATTTGTTCCCGCGTCTTAATGATATAATATATAAATAATATTGTCAAGTATATTGCAATAAAAAATGAGATAAATTTTTGGATTTTCTCCGCAACTTATCTCATCGTACTTATTACCCGTCAGTAGCATCAACGCTCGCCTACAGGCTGACCAGCCGCCGCTCCCGCCCCGCAAAGGCGGCAATCCGCCGGTACCCGGCCCGCTTGGCGCATTCCGCTGCCAGGGCCAGGTCCCGCCCGACGTTTTCGGGGGCGTGGGCGTCCGAACCCAAGGTGATGGGGATATTGGCGGCAAAACACCGCTCCAGGATGGCCGGCTCCGGGTAGAACTCTCCCACCGGCTTGTAGCGGCCATTGGTGTTCAGCTCCACACACAGCCCCGAGCGGGCGATGGCCGCGATCGCCGGTTCGGCATAGTCCACCGCCCCCGCAAGCCGGTAGTTGAAGACCTTAATCAGGTCCAGATGGCCGATAATATCGAACAAACCGGCGCCGGCAGCCTCGCTCAGTATCCCGTAGTACGCCCGGTACAAGTCCGCTTTCTCCCAAAGTCCGTAGAGCTCCCGGTAGTCCGGGTGGTCAAAGGTCCAGTCGCCGATATTGTGGACCGAGCCGATGACAAAATCCAGTTTATAACCCCGCAGGAATGTCCTGATCGCCTCGCCTTGACCCGGATAGTAGTCCACTTCCATCCCCAGCTGGATCTTTACCTCCGGATACTGCTCCTGCACGGCGGCGAAGGTGGTGAAATCGAATTGCTCATAATAGTAGGCGTGGTCGGCAAACCCGATTTCGGCGATTCCCCTGGCCCGGGCGGTCGCCGCAAAGGCCCCAATCGAAGCCGGGCTATGTTGGTATTCGCCGTGTCCCAGGGCGTGCACATGATAATCTACCAGCATCATTTCCCCTCCGGCCGGCGCCGCTTTGCCAGCTCCGCGTACACCCGGGCGGGCTCGATCCCGTGGTACCCCAGCGCCACCAGCGAGTGGAACCACAGGTCCGCCATCTCGGCAATCATCTCCGTCGGGTCGCCGTTCTTGGCCGCGATGATTACCTCGCCCGCTTCTTCCCCGATTTTGCGGAGGATCCGGTCGTTCCCTGCCGCCATCAGCGAGGCGGTGTAAGAACCTGGGACCGGGTTCTCCCGGCGCTGCCGGATGACGGCATAGAGTTCCGGGAAGATGTCCTTTCCGACTGCCGACCATTGATCCGCGGCTAATCCCCGGCTCCCCGCTGATCCTCGGACGTCTGCTAAGCCTTGCTTCTCTGCCGATCCTTGGGCCCCTGCCAATCCCTGGCCTTCCGCTGATCCATGCGCCTCTGCTAACCCCAAGTCCCCCGCTGATCCTTGGTCCCCCGCCGATCCCTGCTCTCCCGCCCACCCCTGCTCCTCTCCCACCCACCGGTAAAAGCACGAGCGCTCCCCGGTATGGCAGGCACTGCCGGTCTGGTCAACCTGCACCAGGAGGGTATCGGCGTCGCAGTCGTAACCAATCCGCCGGACTTTCTGGACCGCGCCGGAGGTCTCACCTTTGCGCCACAGGCAGCGCCGGCTGCGGCTATAAAACACGGTCCGGCCTTCCTTTACCGTCAGCTCCAGGGCCTCCCGGTTCATATAGGCCAGCATCAGGACCTCCCCGGTCGCCGACGCCTGGATGATCGCCGGCAACAGTCCCTCAGCGTTGAACTTAAGCTCATCCATCCATTGATTCATAACCGCACCCCGATTCCTTCCTCGACCAGATACTGCTTCACTTCCCTAATCCGGAAGCGGCCGTAGTGGAAAACCGAGGCTGCGAGCGCCGCATCCGCCTGCCCCTCCCGAAGCACGCTCGCAAAGTCTGCCAGTTCGCCGGCACCGCCGGAAGCGATCACCGGGATGTTCACCGTCGCTGCGACCGCCCGGGTCAGCTCCAGGTCGTATCCCACCTTGGTCCCGTCCCGGTCCATGCTGGTGAGCAATATCTCCCCCGCCCCTAAAGCTTCCACCTCCTGCGCCCAGGCCACCGCTTCCAGACCGTTGCCCTGCTGCCCGCCGTGGGTGACGACCTCCCAAGCCCCTGCCACATTCCGCCGGGCGTCGATGGCCACCACCATGCACTGCCGGCCAAACTTCTGCGCCCCCTGCCGGATCAGGTCCGGGTTCAGCACTGCCGCCGTATTCAGCGAAATCTTGTCTGCTCCCGCCCGCAGCAGCGCCCGGATATCCTCCACACTCCGGATTCCCCCGCCCACGGTGCAGGGGATAAAGACCTTATCCGCCACCCGGCGCACCACCTCCAGCATGGTTTGGCGTCCTTCCACCGTCGCCGAGATATCCAAAAAGGCTATTTCATCCGCACCTTCCCGGTCGTACAGCGCCGCCAGTTCCACCGGGTCGCCGGCGTCTTGCAGCGCCACGAAGTTGACCCCCTTGACCACCCGCCCGTCCTTCACATCCAGGCAGGGGATAATCCGCTTACCCAGCATCCTGTTCACCCCTTCCCCCGGCCACCCGGATGGCGGCCGACAGTTCGATTCTCCCTGTATATAGGGCTTGGCCGATAATTACCCCGGTCAGCCCCGCCGCTTCCAAAGCTTTCAGCTCCCGGATATCCGCGAGCGTCCCCACTCCCCCGGAAGCGTTCACCCGCAGCCCCAGCGCCAGCAGCATCCGCAATCCGGCGATATCCGGGCCGGACAGCATCCCGTCCCGCTGGATATCCGTATAGATAATCTCCTCCACTCCGCAGTCCTGCATCTCTTTCGCCAGAGTGAAGGCATTCTTCCCGGTCGTCGCTAGCCACCCGCCCACCGCCGCCTTCCCGGCCCGGGCGTCGATCCCCACCACGAGGCGAGGACCATAGGCCGCCACCAGTTCCCGGACCAGATCGGGTGAGTTTACCGCCGCCGTTCCCAGGACTACCCGCTCTATCCCCGCGTTCAGAGCCTCTGCCACCGCCGCCCGCGTCCGCAGGCCCCCGCCCAATTGCACCGGGAGCCCGGTCGCCCGGCTGATGGCCACAGCCACCGCCAGCTGCCGGGATTCACCAGCCCGCGCTCCATCGAGGTCCACCACGTGTAAGATTTCGGCTCCCTGCTCCGCCCACCGCCGGGCCATCGCCAGAGGATCGTCCCCGAACACCGTCTCCCGCCCATAGTCCCCCTGCAACAAGCGGACGCAGCGGCCGCCCCGCAAATCAATGGCCGGGATAATCCGCATACGTATCCCTCCCCGTCAGCCGGGCAAAATTCCCCAGGATCGAAAGCCCCACCTGGCTGCTCTTCTCGGGGTGGAACTGCACCCCATAGACGTTGCCCTGGGCCACAACCGAGCAAAACCGCTCCCCGTATTCCGTGGTCGCGGCCGCCGCCCCCGCTTCCGCCGGATCAAAACAATAGGAATGGACGAAATAGACCCAGGAGCCGTTCGCGATGCCCCGCAGCAGCGGGATGTCGCGCTCAATGTCGATCCGGTTCCACCCGACCTGGGGCAGCTTGACCCCGGGGGCAAGCTGCCGGGTTTTCCCCGGGATGATCGCGAGGCCAGCAAAGCTCCCCATTTCTTCCCCGATTGAAGCCAGGAGCTGCATCCCGAGGCAGATCCCCAGGAGCGGTCGCCCGGTCCGGACATAATCCCTGAGAGCTATATCCAAACCGGTAGCTTCCAGATTGGCCATAGCCGCCCCAAAGGCCCCCACCCCCGGCAGCACCAGTTGCTCCGCCTGCCGCACCTCCACCGGATCGCCGGTCACCTGCACCGGAAAACCCAGATGATTGAATGCCTTGGTCACACTGCCTAAATTGCCCATCCCGTAGTCGACAATGGTCAGCATCATATCCCCGCCTTTCTAGAGTATTCCCTTCGTGGACAGCACTTCCGAAGATTGTCCTTCCTGCCGGACCGCCTGCCGCAGGGCGTGCCCCAATCCTTTAAACACCGCCTCCAGAATATGATGCGTGTTCTTCCCGTAAGGGACATTAATGTGCAGTGTCAGACCGGCGTGGTTCGCGAGCGCCCGCATAAACTCCTCCGCCAGCTCCGTATCAAAGCTGCCCACTTTGGCCGCCGGGAGCATGACATTCCAGACCAGGTAGGGACGGCCGCTCAGATCGATCACCACCTGGGCCAGCGCCTCGTCCATCGGGATCAGCGCCGCCCCGTAGCGGTTAATCCCCGCTTTATCACCTAACGCTTGCCGCAGGGCTTCCCCCAGGCAAATCCCGATGTCTTCGGTCAGGTGGTGGTCATCCACCACCGTATCGCCCGCTGCTTCGATCTTCAGGCCCAGTCCGCCGTGCCGGGCCAGGAGGGCTAACATATGGTTCAAGAAACCGACCGGGGTCCGGATGGACGCTTCTCCGATCCCCTCCAGACGGCAGGATAATCTGATGTCGGTCTCGGCGGTCTGCCTGGTCACGCTGCCTTCGCGCATCATCCTTTTCCTCCCTCCTCCGCTTCCGGCTGACTATCCATAATTGAAGATACCTCCGTCAGAAAGCGGTCGTTGTCGCTCTTGCTCCCGATGCTCACCCGCAGACAATCCGTTAGCATCTCATCCCGGCCAAACGACCGGATCGCGATCCCCCGCGCCCGCAGGGCCTCCCCCACCGCCGCTCCCCGCCCGGCAGCCCGAAACAGAATGAAGTTGGTTTCGGAAGGATAGGGTTGGATC
Source organism: uncultured Candidatus Sumerlaeota bacterium (assembly GCA_964533125.1). Classification (GTDB taxonomy): domain Bacteria; phylum Bacillota; class SLNR01; order SLNR01; family JBMNPB01; genus CAZHIT01. The sequence continues at coordinate 18,107 of CAZHIT010000001.1, read as the reverse complement.
CCGGACAGGGCTTGCAGGCGCCGGCACACCCGTTCTCGTTCCTCTGCCGCCAAGACAATCCGCTCCTGCCGGTAACCGGGGTACTCTACCGCCACCTTAGCAACCGCGAGGGCGAAGCAGTTGAGGCTATAGGGCGGTTTCACCTTCGCCAGTTCCGAGAGCAAGCCCGGTCCGGCCACCGCATAACCTACCCGGATGCCGGCGAGACCAAAAGCTTTGGAGAAAGTCCGCAAGATTACCAGCCGTTCGTACCGCTCCACCAGCGGGAGCAGGCTTTGGCCGGCATAGTCGGCGTACGCCTCGTCCACCGCCACGACTGCCCGGGTCTCCTGCAGGATACGCTCGATTGACGCCGTCGGGAAAGAGTTGCCGGTCGGATTGTTCGGATTACAGATGAAGATCAAACCCGGTTCACCTTCGGCTGCCGCAATCAAACTTTCAGCATCCAGCCCAAAATTTGCCGTTAGCGGCACCGCCACCGGTTCGGCCCCGGCGATCAAGGCGCTCAAGCGGTACATGGAGAAGGTCGGCGCCGGATACAGGACCTTGCGTCCCGTCCCGAACGCCAGCGCCAGCATTTGGATCAGTTCGTCCGAGCCGTTACCCAGGAGGATTTTATCCGACCCAACACCCAGGAACTCACCCAGAGTTGTCTGCAGTTCCCCGGCCAGTTTCTCTGGATACCGGGAAAAATCAATATCCATCAGACGCCGCAGGACCTCGTCCTTCAGTTCCGGCGGGAAGTCAGCCGGCGCTTCGTTCGCATCCAGCTTGACCGGGTAAGTCCGGGTTGAAACCGTATATGGAGCTAAATCCCGCAGTTCCGGCCGTCCCCAATCAGACATCCTCTTCCCCCCTTACCTCAATCGCCCGGGCGTGGGCGGTTAGCCCTTCCACCGCGGCGATGGTCATCACGCTGTCACTCACCGCCGCCAAACCCCCCGGCGACAGGGCGATTACATTGCTGGTCTTGCGGAAGCTGTCCACTCCCAGCGCCGAAGCGTAGCGCGCCGTGCCGCCGGTCGGGAGCACATGGTTCGGGCCGGCGGCGTAGTCTCCCGCCGGCTCCGGCGAACATGGCCCGACGAAGATGGCCCCGGCGTGCCGGATCTGCCCCAGGACCCCGAAGGGATTCCCGATCAGCAGTTCCAGATGCTCCGGTGCGTAGTGGTTGACCACGGCAATCCCCTCGGCCAGGTCCTCAACGATGACCGCCGCCCCGTTCCGCGCGAGCGCGGCCGCGGCGATCTCCCGGCGGGGCAGGGCTTCTATCTGCCGATCCACCTCGGCGGCGATTTCCTCTGCCAGCGCCCGCTCCGTCGTCACCAGCACTACCCCGGAAAGCTGGTCGTGCTCCGCCTGGGCCAGGAGGTCCGCCGCTGCCCAGCGGGGATTGGCCGACCGGTCCGCCAGCACCAGCACCTCGCTCGGTCCCGCCAGCATATCGATATCCACTTGGCCGTACACCAGTTTTTTCGCCGCCGTCACATAGATATTTCCCGGCCCCACGATCTTGTCCACCGCCGGGATAGTCTCCGTCCCGTACGCCAGAGCCGCGATCGCCTGCGCCCCGCCCGCCTTGATAATCCGGGTCACCCCGGCCAGTTCCGCCGCCGCCAGAACCGAGGGGTCAATCCGCCCCTCCGGTCCGGGCGGGGTACACATAATAATCTCCTTTACCCCGGCGATCACTGCCGGCACCGCCGTCATCAGCACCGAGGAGGGGTAGCGGGCCGTGCCGCCCGGCACATAGATTCCCACCCGCTCCAGAGGCTGGTACATCTGCCCCAGGATACTGCCGTCGGCCGCCGTCTGCAGCCAGGCCTGGCGCAGCTGGCGGCGGTGGAAGGCGGCGATGTTCGCTTTCGCCTGCTCCAGCGCCCGCCAGAGCGCATCGCTCACCGCCGCCCGGGCCGCCTGCATTTCTTCCGGGCGCACGGTCAGTTCCCCGGCAGTCAGCCGCACCCCGTCGTACTGTTCGGTGTAAGCGCAGAGCGCCCGGTCGCCCCCGGCCCGCACCCCATCCACAATCTCCCGCACCCCGGTTTCGTAAGCGGTCAAATCCGCAAGGCGCTTCACCGGCGTATTATGCAAAAACTCCTTACCCGTCCAAAACCGCATTGGTCTTCCCCTCCTCTGCCAGTACCCCCTGGAGCGCCGTCATTAGCTGCCCAATCCGCTCTGCCTTCAACCGATAGCTGGCCCGGTTGGCGATAAGCCGGGCGGTGGTTTGAAAAATCTCATCGACGATCACCAGATTGTTGTCCGCCAGGGTCTTCCCCGTCGACACGATGTCCACAATCATATCCGCCAGCCCCACCCCGGGGGCTAGTTCCACCGCGCCATTGAGCTTGATGATCTCGGCGTGGATCCCTTTGCGGTGGAAATAGTCGGCCGTGATTCGGGGAAACTTCGTCGCCACCCGCAGACCCGAAAGATAACTCCCGCTGTTTTTCCGTTCCCGGGGGGCGGCCAGGACGAAGCGGCACAGCCCAAAGCGCAGGTCCAGCAGTTCGTACACATCCCGGGGCTCCTCCAGCAGCACATCCTTCCCCACCAGGCCAATGTCCGCCGCCCCGTGGTCCACATAGGTCGGGACATCGCTCGGGCGGGTGGTGATCAGGCGCAGTTCTCCGGCCTCATCCCAAAACACCAGCCGGCGCGAATCCTCATCCACACTGCGGCAATCCAGTCCACCCGCCGAGAGCAGCTCGACCGCCGGCTGCAATAAGCGGCCCTTGGGGAGAGCAACCGTTAACTCCACCATTGTCATCACCTTCCCTCAAGATGCTTAACTGCCGAATAACGCATCATAATAGCTTTCTCCGGTGGTACATTCTCCACTTTCCGGGCTGACCCGCTGCTCTTCCCAACCGCCGCCGGCCTCGAACATGACCCGGGCGATCCCTTTCTGCCGGGCGTACTGCAGCGATGCCTCCCGGCCGCGAACCACCAACTCTATCTCCACCCGGCTGCCGCACCGCCGCAGCTTCGCCGCCTGCTCCAGGGCCGCCACCGTACCGCCGGGACCGGGCACGACCAAGCAGTCGATAGCTGGCTCTGCGGGGAGGCAGCCCTGCCGCTCCAGCACCGCCGCCAGGGGCTCCACCCCGATGGCAAACCCGGTCGCGGCCATATCCTCGCCAAACTTTCCCGGCAGGCGGTCGTACCGCCCGCCGCCCAATATCGGACGGCCGAGGCCGGCAGTGTAGCCCTCAAAGACGATCCCCGAATAATAGTCCAGGTTGCGCACCAAAGCCAAGTCCAGGTATAAATACCGGCCCAGCTCGGCCGCCGCCAGCGCCGTGTAGACCTGCCCCAGGTTCGCCAGCGCCCGCTGCGCCGCCGCATTGGTTGTCAACTCAGCCGCTTGCGTCAGGACCTCCGCGCCGCCGTGCAGGGAGGGTAACCGTTCGAGCAACTCCCTGGACGCGTCCGGCAAAGCCGATTGGGCTATCGCTTCCCGGTAACCGACCAGATCGCGCTGACCCAGCGCCTCCCGGATGCGCTCCCGCTCCCCCGCCGCCAACTCCGGCTCGGCGAGCACCGCTGCCACAAAGTCCACCTGCCCCAGGCCAATCTGGAACTCCGTGAGGCCGACGGCTTGCAGGCATTCGATGGCCAGGGCAATCAGTTCAGTGTCGGCCGGCGCGTCCGGAATCCCCATCAGCTCCACCCCGGCCTGGTAAAACTCGTTCAACTGCCCGCTGCGCTCGTTGGTGGACCGGAAGACGTTGCCCAGGTAGCAGTAACGCAGCGGCCGGGGCTGGCGGCTGAGGCGGGTCGCCGCCAGATGGGCAATCGGCGTGGTCAGATCCGGGCGCAGCAGCAGGATATTCCCCTGGGGATCGAAAAACTTGTAGGCGCTTTTCAGCAGCCCATCACTCGTCCCCGGCTGGATAGTCTCCATATACTCCATCGTCGGCACGATGATCTCCCGGTAGCCCCAGCCGGCGAAGGTCGCGAGTAAAATCCCCTCGATCCGGCGCTTGGCGGCCGCTTCCGGCGGCAGATAGCAGCGGGTTCCGGCCGGCAGTAACTGTTTCATCCTTATTAACCCCTTTCGCACCCTGGAAAAGTACCTTCATTCGCTTTTACTGTTCGCATCATCTGGGGAAAAATAAAAACTTTCCGCCCCCAACAAAGGGGCGGAAAGTTATCCTTCCCGTGGTCCCACCCTAATTAGCTCACCGCAAGCGGTGAACTCACTCCATCCAGGATACGGAACAGCCAGCTGTCCTTATATCCCCTTCCGGTTAACGGTGGAAGTCGCCGGCAAAGCCTACCGTCCCCGCAGGGATTTCGGTTTGCACTCCCGGGTGTGTTTCAGTCCCGACCTCCGCACCGGCTCTCACCTAACCCGGCTCGCTGCGCTTCGTTCCTGGACCTACTGTTCCCGCTCATCGTTTTCGGGCCCAATGCACTTGCTGGATATTCTACACCACGTTAGCCTTCCCTGTCAAGCTGGTATTTTTTGCCGGTTGGAGCCTGAGGCGAATCCCCGTCAGGGCAGGCGGTATTGGTAACGCTCCAGAACCGAATGGGGCAGTTCCATTCGGACGGTCATTAAGGGATTAACGACCTGGCAGACTACTAGATTTCCGATCAGCGACAGCAGCATCCCCGCTTCATAAACATCCATCTTCAGCCCCCCGGTCAGGAACCGGTGCATCTGCTTCGTCGCCTGGCGGGCGGCTTCATCCAGAGTCGGGGCGGAAGCGATGGTCATAACTGTCTCGCCGTCAACCACGATTGGCAGCGGCAGAACCTGGCCCTTAATCACTTCCACCCGCACGGTCACCTCGCCGCCCACTTCCAGGCCGCAGATGACCACTTCCCCGTCCCCCATCAAGGCGTGCAAGTCGCCGATGGCGAGCAAAGCCCCCTCCACCTGTACCGGTAGATAGACCGTGGCTCCCCGGACGATCCGCCGGCAGTCCAGGTTCCCCCCGTGCGACCCGGGGATGGTGGTTCTTATCCCTTCCCCCGCCGGGGCCACTCCAATCACCCCGATCATCGGGTCAATGCTCAGGCTGATCCGGTCGTTGAAGCGAACCTGGCCGTTCTCAATCGGGAGACGGCGGATCTTCGCCGCCGGGAAGTACTCGCCCAGCACCCCTTTGCCGGGCCGGGGCGCCATAATCCCGTAAGAGTTAACCTTGATATCCAGGATCTCCACTTTCAATGTATCCCCGGCCGCCGCCCCTTCCACATAGAGCGGCCCGGTGGCCGGATTGATGTATTCCGGCCGGAGTACCCCGAAATCCTGGTCCCCCCGGGTTATCTGATTGCCGTAGCTGTCCATAGTGATAATTACCACTTCGGCACCGGACTCGGCCCGCGCCGCCGGCATATTGTTTTGGTCCATCATATATACTACCTTATCACCGCCGATCCACAGCATCTTAATCCCTCCTTCCGGGGTAAACATACCATAAACTGCCGGACAAAGCAAGCTTCTCCGCCCACGCCGCCGGCAGGGAAACGCCGCCGCCCGGCGAATACTTATGCCAATCAGCCCAGAGCTGCAAGGAACTGCGGCTGACGGACCAGAATGGGAGGACTGCCAATGAAAGATAAGCTGAATTTCCCGGCCGCCCTGCGCGCCGAGCTGCCTCTGATCATTATGGCGGTGCTGGAACCGCTGGTGGTGGGTACCTTGATCACCACCCGGCTGACCGGGCTCAATACCCCGGCGGTCAACCTTTGGCTGCTGGGCCTGACGGCGGTCGCTGCCGGGGCCGCTTTCCTGCACTTAAACCAGCCCTGGCGCTTCTATACCGCGCTGCGCAACTTCACCCGCTCCTGGCTGAGCCGGGAGGCCCTTGCGTTTGGCGGGTTTGCCACCCTGCTGGGCTTGCTGTACCTGGCCCAGCGGGAGATCATCTCGCCCGCGGCCGCCGCCCCCCTGGCCCAGGCTGCTATGCTGGCCGGGATCGCGGCCCTCGCGGCCACCGGGGCCATATACCGCCTGCCCCACCGGCCGGCCTGGTACCACTGGACTCAATCGGCCGGCCTGTTCACCGCCGCTGCCTCTTTCGGGCCCGTCCTGACCTGGCTCCTGGTCCCGGCTGCCCGCCTGCCCTGGCCTCTGATCCCCTTACGCCTTGCCACCCTCGCCGCTCTCCTCCTGGGCTTTAGCCTGTGGTGGCTGCGCCTGTCCGCCTTTGGGCAGCTGAGCGCCGAAACTAAACTGACCCATCATCTCCTCCTGACCCCCGGCCGTCGGTTCACCCTGGCCCGTCTCGGGCTCGGCTTCTTCCTGCCGGCGCTCTTTCTCGTCTTTGACTTCAATCCGGCGCTCAGCCATACCCTCGCCCTAACGGGGATGCTGCTCGGGGAGTTGCTGGAGCGGGGTCTGTTCTTTGCCACCGTCGTCCCGGCCCCCCTGCCGGCCGCAGGTGACCGCCTGCAGACCGAGATCGACCCCTGGACACCGGCGATGAACCCCGGCAGCATTCCTCTGGGTTCGCCCGCGGATTATGCTCCGCCCGCCATTTTGGCCGATGGAGAAACAAAGATCATCCCCACCACCTGCGTCAACAACTGCGGCGGCAAATGCGTTCTCCTCGCCCATGTTAAAGATGGGGTAATCGTCCACCTGACCACCGATAACACCTCCGACGATGCTTCGCTCATCAGCCCTCAGCTCCGGGCCTGCGCCAAGGGTCGGGCTTATCTGAAGCGGGTCTACCACCCGGAACGCCTGCGCTGGCCCCTCAAGCGGGTCGGTGAGCGGGGCGAGGCTAAGTTCGTCCGGATCAGTTGGGAAGAAGCCCTGGATACGGTCGCCCGCGAAATGCAGCGGGTTAAAGATACTTACGGTGACGCGGCCATCCTCGACCTTTCCCGCTCCGGCGCCTTCGGCGGCAAGCTCCACCAGCTGACCGTGGACCGCTTCCTCAACCAGTTCGGCTGCCGCACCGTCCTCTTCGGCAGCTATAGCTGCGAAACGACGGATATCATCACCGAGCACATGTGCGGCACCTGCCTCACCGGCAACGACCGGGCCGATCTGCTCAACTCCAACTTAATCATCCTCTGGGGGTTCAGCCCGGCCGAGGGAGTTCGCGGGACCAATACCAGTTGGTTTGTCGCCCGCGCCCGCGAGCAGGGGACCAAAGTCGTGGCCATCGACCCCGTGTGTACCGACTCCGCCTCCATCCTGGCCGACCAATGGATCCCCATCCGGCCGGGCACCGACTCAGCCCTGATGGTAGCCATGGCTTACTGCATTCTGGAGGCCAACTTGCACGACCAGTCCTTCCTGGACCGGTTCACCCACGGTTTTGAAACATTTGCGGCTTACGTCCGGGGGGAGAGCGACGGCATCCCCAAAACCCCCGCCTGGGCTGAGGCCATCACCGGCGTGCCGGCCACCACGACCCGCGACCTGGCCCTCTCTTACGCCCAGGCCAAACCGGGCGCTCTTCTCTGCGGCTGGTCGCTGCAGCGGACCGCCTACGGTGAACAGCCGGTCCGCCTGGCGATCACCTTAGCGGCCATGACCGGCAACATCGGCATTCCCGGCGGCAACACCGGCGGCGTCGACTACAGCCGCGTCCCCTCCATCCCCGGCCTGCCCATCCCGCCGGACCCGAATCCCGCCGCCCGGGTGCCGGTCTATGTCTGGGCCGACCTGATTCTGCGCGGCAAGGCCGGCGGTTACCCCAGCGACATCAAAATGATCTACATGGTCGGCGGCAACCTCCTAAACCAGGGCGCCAATGTCCACAAAAACATCGAAGCCTTCCGGCAGGCCGAGTTCATCGTCTGCCACGAGCAATTTATGACCCCTACGGCTAAGTATTCGGACATCATCCTGCCGGCCAACACTTTCCTCGAGCGAAACGACATCTGTTTTCCCGGCACCCAGCAGGGCAACTATCTCCTCTACGCCAACAAGGTCATCGATTCCCTGTACGAGTCCAAATCCGACTACGAAATCTTCGCCGCCCTGGCGGAGCGTCTGGGCTTCGGTGATACCTTCACCGAAGGTAAGAGCGAAGAAGACTGGCTGCGGGAGTTTGCTGCCGCCGCCGGGATCAAGGATTACGACGAGTTCAAGCGCACCGGGATCTACCGCGACAAGCGCAAGAAGCCCTACATTGCCTTCACCGAACAAATCCAGAAGGGCAAACCCTTTGCCACCCCCTCCGGGAAGATCGAGATTTACTCCGAGCGCCTGGCCGAACTGAATGACCCGGAGATCCCGGCCATCCCCCGGCACATCGACCCCTGGGAAGGCCCGGCCGACCCTCTGGCCCAAAAATACCCACTGCAATTAGTTACCGCCCACAGCAAACAGCGGGTTCACTCCTCCCACGACAACAACCCCTATCCGCGGGCCATCCAACCCCACCAGGTCTGGATTAACGCCGCCGATGCCGCCCGGCGGGGGATTAAGGACGGCGACCCGGTCCGGGTCTATAACGACCGCGGCGCCATCATCCTTGCGGCCAAGGTCACCGGCCGGATCATGCCTGGGGTGGTCAACGTCCACCAAGGCGCCTGGTTCAGCCCGGACGCTTCCGGCCAGGACCGCGGCGCCAATACCAATGTCCTCAATCTCGACCGGCCGACCCCTTACGCCCGGGCGTCCACCACCCACACCACCCTGGTGGAAGTGGCCGCCGCCCCGGAGAATGAGAGGTGGATTTCATGACCGCACAACTCGGCTTTTCCGTCGACCTCTCCCGCTGCATCGGCTGCCATACCTGTGCCATCGCCTGCAAAGACTGGAACGACCGGGAATTTGGACCAGGCTGGCGGGAAGTGAAGACCATCGAAGGTGGGACCTACCCGGCCACCTGGGTCTACAACCTCTCCCTGGCCTGTAACCACTGCGAAAACCCGGCCTGCCGCCGGGTCTGCCCGGCCGGCGCCTACACCAAGCGGCCGGAAGACGGCATCGTCGTCCACGACCCCACCCGCTGCCTCGGCTGTCGTTACTGTACCTGGGCCTGCCCCTACGGCGCGCCCAAATACGATCCAGCCGTTAAAAAGGTCAGCAAATGCAACCTCTGCCTCCCGCGCCTCCGGGACGGCCAAAAACCGGTCTGCGTCGAAGCCTGCCCCATGCGCGCCCTGGACTTTGGCCCGATCGAAGAACTGCAAAAAAAAGCGGGAGTGACCAACCGGGTAAGGCACCTCGCCGACCCCGGTCTGACCAATCCCTCCGTCGTGTTTAAACCCAAACGCGGCAGCGAAGCGGAATAACTACTCCAGCCCCGCCGGTTCGGCTGTACTCCACTCCACCCACTCCCGGTACCGGGCCTCGAGTTCGGCCGGCAGGGCCCGGTATTCCTGTACCGTCCGCTTCGCCTCCTCGGCGTCGGCATACAGGGATGCGGAAGCCAGCAGATCCTCCAGTTCGGCCTTCCGCTCCTCCAGAGTAAGGATGGCCGCCTCCAGTTCGCTCAGGCGTTTCGCCCACTGCGCCCGTTGTTTTTTCGGCTCCGCTTTACTCGCCGGCCGGGATTCTTCGCTCCCGCGCCGGCCGGTTTCTTTTTCCAGGCGTTTTTCCCGGTAGTAACGGTACCCGCCGGCGTACATCTCAAAACCAGTCGGGGTCAGGATGGCGATCCGGGTCGCCACGGCATCGAGAAAATACCGGTCGTGGGAAACAAAAAGCACCGTCCCTGGGTAACCCACCAGCGCCGCCTCCAGAACCTCCCGGGAATCGATATCCAGGTGGTTGGTTGGCTCATCCAGCACCAAGAGGTTCGCCCGGCAGGTCACGAGCTTAGCGAGGGCCAGGCGGTTTCGCTCCCCGCCGCTGAGCAGTTGTACCGGCTTGAACACCGCCTCACCGGTAAAGAGAAACCAGCCCAGAATCTGCCGGGCCTCGCCTTCAGTGAACGACCCGGCGCTCATCAGTTCCTGCAGCACCGTGTGCGCCTCGTTTAAGCGGGACAGGTCCTGGCTGAAGTACCCGATGCTTACCCGGGAGCCGAGCTTGACCTCTCCCTGGTAGTCCAGGTCTTCGCCCATCAATACCTGCAGCAGGGTGGTCTTCCCCACCCCGTTCGGGCCCAGTATCCCTACCCGCTCGCCCCGCTGCACGGTCAAATCCAGATCCCGGAAAACGACCCGCTCCCCGTAGCGCTTGGCTAACCCCCGTACCGCCAGCACCTCCCGGTCGCTGGTCCGCCGCTGGGTGAAATCCACTTTAATCCGGCGCTTGTCCGCCCGGGTCACCGTCACCGGCTCCATTCGTTCGAGTACCTTCTCCTTGCTTTTCGCCTGCCTGGCCTTGGTCGCTTTCGCCCGGAAGCGGTTGATGAACCCGCTCAGCCGGTCAATCTTGTCCTGCTGAATCTGCCGCTGCTTCTCCTCTTGCTGCTGCCGTATTCCCTTGGCCTGCACATAGGCCGTGTAGTTGCCCGGGTACCGGGTCAGGTGCGAATACTCCAGCTCCCAGATGCTGCTCACCAGGTTATCGAGGAAATAACGGTCATGCGAGATCACCAGCATGGCCTTTTTCCATTTCTGTAAGTAAGCCTCCAGCCACTCCAGCGTCGTCAGATCCAGGTGGTTGTTGGGCTCATCCAGCAGCAGCAGGTCCGGCTCCTGCAGCAGCAGCTTCCCCAGATTAGCCCGCATCTTTTCCCCGCCGCTGAACTGATCCACCGGCCGGTCAAAATCGTGTTCCGAAAAACCCAGGCCGGACAGGACATTGCGGACCTTCGCCCGGAACTCGTAACCCCCCAAATGCTCGTATTCATCCCGCGCTCGGCCATAGTCCCGCAGCGCCTGCCGCAATGCCGGCGTATCCTGGTGACCCTCCGCCGCCAGCAGGTTCTCCGCCTCGGTCAGCTTCTGCTCCAGGGCGGTAATGGCCGGAAAGGTCGACAGCATCTCCGCGTACAGCGTATGGCCGCCGCCAAAATCCAAATCCTGCCGCAAATAGCCGATGGTCAAGTCCGGTTGCCGGTCAATGCTGCCCTGGTCGTAAGGTGCGAGACCCGCCAGCACCCGCAGGAGGGTCGTCTTGCCGGCGCCGTTGCGCCCAACCAAACCGATGCGGTCACCCTGGTTCACCAATAAATTGATGTCCGCCAGCACCGCCCAGTCGCCAAAATACTTGCTCAACTCCCGCACCTGCATGAGCATCGCTTTTCCTCCCATCCGACCGTCATTCCTATTATAACAGCCGCCGGATGGCCCCGCAATGCCGCCGCCCGCCGACCGGACAGCGCCGGACGCAGCCCTTACGCTCGCCGCCCTTCCTTCATCTCGCTTGAAGAAAGAGGAATATCCTATTCTTCTCTATCTGGTTGGACCTGCTGCCGGCGCAGATAAGACTGAAATTGAACCGACAAGTTGATAATATCCGAGTTACTCCCGATTTTGTCCCGTTCAAACGTAAGTTTTTATGTTCTGCTAGAAGTAGACTCGTATTAGGTCTATCCACAAAGTATAGTATATCTGAATGGCCTGACGCTGGTATCGGTTTAGTGATTAACAGAAAAGCTGACCCGGCCAATAAACCAGGTCAGTCAGCGGTGTATCACTATGTATCGGCACGGCTCTGATCGCGAAAGCCTATTCCCTCCTGACCAGATAAATGTAGTCAGGCGGCAACTCCGGCCGATCTTCCCGGGCCACCGGCACGGCAGTGCAATTACCGAAGACCCGCTGCAGCCCGGCCGCGAGCGCTTCGCTGGCCTGGGCGGACCAAATGGCCAGCACTCCCTGCGGCTCCAACCGCTCCCGCCACCGCACCAGACCCTCGTCCCGGTAAATCGCGGCGTTTTCGGTCAGCAGCAAAAACTCCGGGCCGTTATCCACATCCAGGGCAATCACATGGTAGCATTCTCCCTGGCGAGCCGCTTCGGCCACATCCCGGAGCAACAGCCTGACCCGGGGATCCTCCAAAGGGCTGCCGGCAAACCCACCCAAGTACTCCCGGTTCCAGGAGACAATCTGCGGTTCGATCTCCGCCACATCCACCCGGCCCACGCGCTGGTCCGCCAGGGCGGCCTGCAGGGTATACCCGATACCCAGGCCCCCCACCAGCACCTTCAGGTCCTTTTGCTCCGCCGGCAGGAACGACAGGGGCAGAGTGGCCAGCTCCCGCTCCGAATAGCGGTTGTAGGTCGCCATGATGAAGATCCCATTCGAGATGATTTCGTATTCTCCCGCCCGGCGGCGCAGCTGCAACTCGCCCCGGGGAGTACTGACGGTGTCGATTACCGCATCCTCCATCTTATCCTCCAAAAAAACCGGCCATCACCTGGCGGGCAATGGCCGTATCATTTATTACTCTTCTTTGATCGCGTTCACCGGGCAGCCTTCCACCGCTTCCTTGGCCGCCCCTTGGCTGCCGGCTGGGACCGCGCCATCGTCTTTGGCTACGGCCTTACCGCCGTTGTCCCATTCGTACACTTCCGGGCAGGTGTTGATGCACAACCCACAACTGATGCACAGGTCGGGGTCAACCCAAACTTTCATACCTATCCCTCCTCCGTCTTCGGTCGGGCGGCGGCAGAATCCTCCGTCCGCCCCCTCGTTAATTATACCCTATCCAGGATTTCCCGGCAAGGCCAAATTCCCGGCGTTAGTGGGCAGCATCGGCCGGCTGGGAAATCTCGCTCAGGGCCGAACCGGCTTCGTTCTCAAACTTGTCTTCCACCGCGAGGTCCCCCAGGGCCACGATGCCTACCAGTCCGCCGTTGTCCACCACCGGCAGACGCCGGATTTGCTCGTCGGCCATCAGTTGGGCCGCGGCGTGGACATCCATCTCCGGGTGACCCAGCACCAGCTCGCGGGACATAATCTCTCCCACCGTCACCTTGGCTGGGTCTTTGCCCGCCGCCAAGGCCCGGATTACGATATCCCGATCGGTGAGAATCCCCACGATCTGGTTCCCTTCGCAGACCGGAACGGAGCCGATATCGTGGGCTTCCATCGCTTTCGCCGCTGCCGCCGCCGTCGTCTGGGCCGTCACCGTGGCCAGTTTCCGGCTCATCAGTTCGCTCAGTTTCATTTGCTCATCCTCCTTTGAGACTTAGATTGCCCACCAGCGGAAAAAATAAACAGCGGTCGCGCCGCTGTTTACCCTCAGACCAAGCAAAATCCCAATGCCGTCTACCCCGCTCCGCCCGCCGGCAAATCGGACGCTACCACCAGGCGCCGGGAGGCCAAATAGACCATGATTGCCTCGGCCCCGGTCCCGGAGACCATCGCGATAGCCCCGCTGCTGCTGCCCGCCGCCGGGAACACCCGGGGCAGCAGGAGGACCACCGCCACCACCACCGCCAGGTTCGCCGCTTTGGCCGCGCTGATCAGCCGGGTCTGCTGGCGCAGCAGCAGCAAGCCGGTGTAAAACTCACCCAAACTCATCACCAGAGGCAAAAGGCTGAACACCCGCATCGACTGCAGGGTGGGCGCCACAACTGAAGGATCGACTCCGACGACCTGCCGCAGCAGCCAGGCGCCAAACGGTGTTACCGCCACCAGCCCCAGAGCCGCAAAGCCGCACAGGCCAAAACCCAAAACAAACCGGCGCACCGCCGCATAGCTTTCCTTCCCCCGCAAAAACACCAGCACCACCTGATGCACGTTCTGGGTCGGGCTGACGATGATAAAACCGACGGAGGTCGCGACCGAGAAGGCGGCGAGCGCCACCACCGGGTCGGCCGTCCGCGCCAGCCCCGCGTTAATCACCGGCCGGGCCAAACTGGCCGCCAGCGCCGCCAGCACCAGCGGATAGAAAAACCGCACCACCTGGCCAAAGTCGGCCGCCCGGTCCTGACCGGGGAAATCGTCTTCCAGCCGGGCGACGTGACGAAAACCCCGGACCGCGTTATAGATCGCCTCCGTGCTCATCCCCGCCAGGATCGTGATCGCCCCGACTAGACTGCCCTGCACCCAATGGTAATGGTTAAAACAATACACCAGCACCGCCATCACCGAAATCCGGGCGATCATCGCCTGGGTAACCAAAAAAGTCCGACGGCGCAAAATCAGCGTGCCCTGGAAAAACGACCGCAGCGCCGAAGAAGCAGCCACAAACATGGTCACTCGATAGACGGTCAGCGTCGCCAGCATCAGCTCCTCCGGTACCCCCAGCAGTCTGGTAAAGACCACCCGGCCGAGCGCGGTATAGCCGATCGCGAAGCCAACCAACAACACCAGCCCGAGTGTAACCACTCCCACCCGGACCGCCGTCGCAAACGACTTCCGGCCCCTGATCAGAGCCAAGGTCATCTGCCGCATCATAACCGAAGGGCCTTCCCCCATAAACGCGATGTTCGACCCCACCGAATAGGCCGCCATGGACGCGACCGGCGCTATCGTCCGGGCGATCCCGCCGGTGACGATGGAATGAGAAGTCATCATCAGCATCGAGGTCAGCATCAACGGGAGGAAAAAGAACAGGATTTCCCGCAAGGGCACCGCCCGGTCCCGGCTTTCAGTCGCCACCGCCACCGCTCTCAACTCCTCTAAGTCCCAATCACAAAATGTTCCGCTATTGCGCAGGCCACCCCGACCACATGCCTAAAAATCCGCTGCGGAGCAGTTGGACCCGCACCCTCCGGACGGCCAGGTTACGGCCGGAAGCAGCCGCCGCCGATAAACTCCCGCAAAATCGAGTTCGGGCTGACCTCCGTATCCTCCAGCGAAACGAAATAGCTGAGCAGGTGCAGAAACCGGTTAGCCTCGGCGTACTCCGGCACCGCCTGGCTTACCGCCTGCAGCAGCGGTTCGGCGTATTTCTTCAGCACCGCCAGTTCGTAAATCAGGGCGGAGTTGAACATCGTATCCGCTTCCTCCTGGAAGGGGAAAATGTACCGGTCTTCCCCCCGCCGCACCGAAGCCCAGCGGTTAATCGTCTGCTGAGCGTTGTGCCCGCGGAATTGGCTGTCCCGGACAATCCGCCGCAAAATCCGGGCGTCGGTGGTCGGAATCCGGTTATAGCCGTCGATATTGATCTGGGTCAGCGCACTGATGTAGATCTTATACTTGTTCTCCCGGGGCACGGCCGCTGTCAGCCGCTCGTTTAAGCCGTGGATGCCCTCGATAATCACGATCTGGTCCGGCCGGATCCGCAATTTGCGCCCAGTGTACTCTCGCGCGCCCTGGAGAAAATTGAAGGTCGGGATGGCTACCTCTTCCCCATGAATGAGACGGGTCAGGTCTGAGTTGAATAGCTCCAGGTCGATAGCCTCGATCGCTTCGTAGTCGTAATCGCCGTTTTCGTCCCGGGGGGTGTGCTCCCGGTCGAGGAAATAGTCGTCGGCCGAAATCGCCACCGGTCGCAGGCCATTGACACGCATCTGCACCGAGAGGCGCTGGGCGAAGGTCGTTTTGCCGGACGAAGACGGCCCGGCGATCGTGATCACCCGCAGCCGTTCCCGCTCGGCGCTGACCAAATCGGCCATCTGAGCTATCTTTTTCTCGTGTAAGGCTTCGCCGACATGGATCATTTCTGCGCCCTGCCCGGCAGTGATCAGGTCATTGAGCGAACCCACATCCCCGACTTCCTGGATTTTCCCCCACCGCTCCGCCTCCAGGAAGATCCCGGAGAGTTGGTGCTGGGGCACGTAGGTCGACACGACCTGGGGATTTTCCTTCTCCGGCAGGCGAAGGATCAGTCCGGGAGGGAAAGGTTGAAGATAGAAAGTAGTCAGCATCCCGGTATCCGGGGCCAGGATTTCGTAGAAATGCTCCCGCATCCATCCGCAGCGGTAGAAGTCCACCGGCTGCCCGGTCCGATGCCGGAGCAACCCGACCATCTCCGCCTGCCCCCGCGCCTGATAGATGGCCATCGCCTCCGCCCAGGGCAGGGTCTCCCGCTCAATGGGCTCGGCCGCGGCCACGATTTGCCTCATCCTCTCCTCCACGGCCGATACCTCCGCCGCGCCAAACTCCCGCTCGCAGTGGATCTCGCAGAAGACCCCCTTGCTTAGGGAATGTTCCACCCGAACGGTACAACCCGGGTACAACTCCCGGGCCGCCCGGATCAGCACGCAGGACAGGCTTCGCCCGTAAATGCGGATACCCGCCTCCGTCCCTAGGTGCACCAACTCCACCTTAGAACCAGCGCCTGGACGGGCATCCAGCCCCGCCAGCATATTATCCACCTTGGCCGCAATGATCGGATGGGGGTACTCCGCCCGCAACTCCTGACTCACAGCTGCCAAGTCCTTACCCACCGGGTAGAAGTTCTCCTGGCCGCCGGGCCGGCGCAGGGTGAATCCATCGCCGCTCAGCACTGCTGCCGCCCTCCTTCCTTTCGGCGTTAGTCCGCCTGGCCGCAGGCGACCCCGCACATGCGGTTCACGGCCAGCCCCCGCTGTTCCAGTTCCCTGATGATGATATTGATCCCGATGCTATCGCTCGCCATATGCCCAGCGACGATAATATTGCCGATATTCTGCTCCTGCACCGCCTTGCGGACATCATCCGGCACGTGCATACAGACGATGGTGCCGATGCCGGCATCGAAGTAAGCCTTGAAGACCTGCTCGCCGCCGTTCGTGCCGCCTGCCATCAGCACCATAATCCGCCCGGCGTAGTCGCTCTCCCCGCCGACCCGGCACACCGGCCCGGCAATCGCCTCCCGGTACTCCGGAATCTCCTTCAGCGCACCTATCACGTCTTTCAGTGTGGCCCGGGGATTGGTCACCCGCCGGTCCAGGTGGGCCTGGACGAAATTCTCGGTGATGATGTCCGCCGGCATGTGGATGTTCATAAAGGGGATGCCCATCACCCGGGCGGCCGAAACCGTCCGGTCGTAATTTACCACATGGTTTGAGCGCTCAATTTTCCCCATGGTGTCGCGCAACGCCTTCTGGGCTTTGTTAATCGGCACGCCGGCCCGCACCATGCAGTCGATCTGCCGCTCCATCACCTTGTGGAAGTGCACGGTCGACGTGTCCCCCTGCGGGTGGTGGCTGATCACCAGGTCCACCCCCATTTGCCGGGCCAGCATCAGCTCCGGCGTGGCCATATCCACCCCGAACAACACCTTCTGGATATTCTCGCCCGGTACAAAGATGCCCGAATCGCTGGGTACCTCCGTCAGTTCCGCCAACTCCAGGGCAATATCCATGATTTCCTTGGTATTCATTCCTGCCGCCCCTTTCTGTCTCTCAACTGGTAGGATCTTAATCGACCGCCGGGTGGACCGCCCGCCCCCTCCGGGCCGGGTCAAGCCCAGTAACCTTTTCTTTTCTCCAAACCCGGCCTATCCCCTGCCGCCGCCTCAGCCCAGCACGACATCCAGGAACATCATAATCACAAAACCAAAGAGTACGCCAAAGGTCGCTGATCGGTGGAAGCCACCGGTATGGGTCTCAGGAATGATCTCGTCACTGACCACAAACAGCATAGCACCGGCCGCAAAAGACAGGGCCAGCGGGAGCAAGGGGCGCGCGGCCTGCACCAAAACCACGCCGACCAGCCCGCCGACCGGCTCCACCAGACCGGTCAGGAGCGCAACCAAAAACAGCCTTCCCCGCGTGTACCCTTCCCGTTGCAGCGCGAGCGCCACCGCCAACCCCTCCGGGATATTCTGCAGACCGATCCCCAGCGCCAGGCTAAGCCCGTTACCGATGTCCCCGTCGCCAAAGCCAACCCCCACCGCCATCCCTTCCGGGAAGTTGTGGATGGTAATCGCGATGACAAACAGCCAAATCTTCCGCAGGCTGCTTTGCCTGCCTTCGCGTCCGGTCCCTGGATGCTGGTGGGGGAAAAAGCGGTCGGCCGCATCCAGGAAGAACCCTCCGAGCAAAATCCCGAGTACCGCGAGGCCCGCTCCCCGGACCCCGCCGCCCCCTTTTTCAATCGCCGGGATGATCAGGCTGAACGAAGTCGCGGCCAGCATCACTCCGGCGGCAAAGCCGAGGAGCGTATCCAGCACCCGGGCCGGCAGTTCCCGCCGCAGAAAGAATACGGGCAAAGCCCCGGCCGCCGTCGCCAGGCCGGCCGCCATACTGGCCGTAAGCCCGAGCAAGGTCACATTGTCCATCAGCGGCATCCTGTTCTCCCCGCTTCCCGCTCACCCGCGCGTTTGACGGGTGTCTTATTGCCCGCCTCTAATCTAGCTGATCTTCACCCGGTAGGATCTGCAGTTCCTCTTTTATCCCCCGGTACCG